>JAOPUS010000412.1 GCA_025963345.1 Blastococcus sp.
TGTTGCTCCGGCACACCGCCGCCGCGCTGTCCGCCGTCCTCGCGCTGGTGTTCGTCGTCGGCAACATGGCCTTCCTGCTCCCCGGCTCCTGGGGAGAGTGGACGGCGAAGCTGATGCCGGGTAACGCGGGCTCCGCGGTGGCCACACCGGTGTCGTTCAACCCGAACCTGCTCGAACCGTGGGCCGGGTTCGCGGTGTTCGCCGGCGAGGTCGCCGTCCTCATGCTGGTGGCTCTCCTGGCCTTCCGTCGCCGGGACGCCTGACACCCCTCCTGTGCCCCGGCCCCTCGGGCCGGGGCACAGTTGTCGGGTGACCTCTCCCGATCCGGCCGCCGACGGCCGCCGACGCGCTGACGAGTTCCTGGCCCTGCTCGGGAAGGACGACGACGCCGCTGCCGTGCTCCTCGGCGGCCTGAGCGACGTCCGCGACCTGGTCTTCCTCGGCGCCGGGCTGACCGCGATCGCCCGCAGCGAGGCGCGGTCGCTGCCGCCGGCGCAGCGCGCTCAGGCCAACACCCGCCAGGAACGGCTGGGCTTCGTGCGGGATGCGAACCGCAGCAACCCCGACGGCCTGCGGACGTGGCTGCGGCAGGCCGGCGAGGAGATCGTGCTCATCCGCTCGCAGCAGGCGATCGCCGACCGTGTCGACGCCGCCGCTCAGGAGCGGACGGCGACCCGCGCGGCAGCCGAGGCCAACGGCACGGCGGCGGCCAGCAGCCCGGCCACGACCACGTAGGTCCAGTCCAGCCCGATCCCCGCGGCGAGGAAGCCCAGCGCGAGCGCGCCGATGGCGGTGCCCGCGTCGAACGAGATGTTCCACATCGCACTGGCGGTGGTCGTCCCGTTCTCGCCGGCCCGGGCGAACGCTGCCAGCAGGGTCAGGTTCTGCGCCGCGCCGAAACCGGCACCGAACACTGCGGCTCCGACGAGCACCCACACGCCTGCGGACCACAGCCCGACGCCGACGAGCACCAGCCCCACAGCAGCGACCACCAGCGCCAGCGGCATCAGCAGCCGGCTGCCCAGCCGGTCGGCGAGCAGGCCGGCGCGCCAGCGGGTCACGGCACCTGTGACCCCGAAGAGCAGCAGGGCCGCCGTCGCGAGGACGCCGTCCGGCCGCTCGATCGGCAGGAACGTGACCAGGCCGCCGCCGGCCAAGGTCACCACGAAGAGCACCAGCGACGGCGCGAGGGCCGCGCGCATCGCCGTCCGCCCCGTGGCGGGACCCGGTCTCGCCTGGGGCGCCACGGAGCGCATCAGCAGCGGCACCAGGGGGACGCCCAGCAGCGGCGACGCCGCCAGCCAGGACAGCCAGCCGACGTGGCCGTTGAGCACGAGCGCGACACCCGCGGGGACGGCGACCAGGTTGGGGATCGCGATGGCCAGCCCGTAGAGGCCGATCGATTCACCGCGGCGCTCCGGCGGTGCCACCTGCGCGGCGAGCGTCGCGCCGAGCACCGTCAGGACTGCGAAGCCTGCGCCGCGGACCGCGGAGAGCGCGCTGATCCAGCCGAGGCTGTCGCCGAGCACGTAGAACGGTGAGGGCACCCCCATCGCGACCAGGCCGGCGACCAGCACCGGGCCGATACCGAAGCGGGCCGTCAGCGCGGGAACCATGAGCTGCACAGCGATGGTCACGGTCAGGAGGACCGCGGTCACCACGCCCGCGGTGCTCTCAGCGGCGCCGCCGGTCACCGCGTACGCCGGCAGGGAGGCCAGGGTCAGGCAGTAGCTGGCGAAGCCGAGGACGGTGACGCCGATCAATGCCTGCATGCCCCGTGATCGCACCAGCGAGACCCGCGTGTCCATCGTTCCCCCGTCCACCCACTGAGCATGACCGGGCGCGCGGGAGGCGCCGCAGCCGGGTAGGCACGGCGCATGGCGCTGCTGACGGTGGGTCACGGCCCGCAGGGGCGCGAGACCCTCGGCGCCCGTCTCGCCGCGGCAGGGGTCGAGATCGTCGTCGACGTGCGTCGCTTCCCCGGCAGCCGGAACAACCCCGACGTCGGCCGGGAAGCCCTCGAGGGGTGGCTGCCCGCTCTCGGCATCGGCTACCGCTGGGACGAGCGACTGGGCGGCCGCCGTCGACTCCAGCCCGGGGAACCGGTCGAGGACGGCTGGTGGACCGTCGCCCAGTTCGCCGCCTACGCCGCCCACACCCGGACGCCGGAGTTCACCGCCGCTTCGGACGAGGTGCTGGCCGAGGCAGTTCCCGCGACGGTCGCGGTGATGTGCAGCGAGAGCGTGTGGTGGCGCTGCCACCGACGGCTGATCGCCGACGTCGCCGTCCTCGGCCACGGCGTGCCGGTCACCCACCTGATGCCCGACGGCCGGCTGACCCCACACCGCCCCTCCGACGGCGCGGTGGTCAGCGACGACGGCCTGCTCCGCTGGCCCGCCACCTGAAGGCCCCACTGCAGGGTCCCGCCGCGAGCGTGCGAGTGGCGGGGGGCAGGGGTTCCTTCTACTTACGCCATGTGCGGGTAGCGGTGGTCGGTCGCCGGGACGAACGTCTCCTTGATCGACCGGGTGCTCGTCCAGCGCTGCAGGTTCTGCGGGGCGCCGGCCTTGTCGTTGGTGCCCGAGGCCCGGCCGCCGCCGAACGGCTGCTGACCGACGACGGCGCCGGTCGGCTTGTCGTTGACGTAGAAGTTGCCGGCCGCGTTGCGCAGGAACCTCTGTGCGTGCGCGATCGCCGCCCGGTCCTGCGCGATCACCGAGCCGGTCAGCGCGTAGGGCGCCACCGACTCCATCTGGGTGAGCACCGTGTCGTAGTCGGCATCGTCGTAGACGTGCACCGCCAGCACCGGGCCGAAGTACTCGGTCGTGAACACCTCGTGCCCGGGGTCGGTGCCCTCGATGATCGTGGGCCGGACGAAGAAGCCCTCGCTGTCGTCGGCGGTCCCGCCGGCGATGACGGTCAGCGCGTCGTCGTCCTTGGCCCGGTCCAGCACGCCCGACAGCTTCGAGAACGACTTCCGGTCGATGACCGCGCCCATGAAGTTCGAGAAGTCGGTGACGTCGCCCATCGGCAGCGACTCCGTCGTCGCCACCAGGTCCTCGCGCATCTGCGCCCACACGCTGCGCGGCACGTAGGCCCGCGAGGCCGCCGAGCACTTCTGGCCCTGGAACTCGAAGGACCCGCGGATGAGCGCCGTCCGCAGCACGTCGACGTCGGCGGAGGGGTGGGCGACGACGAAGTCCTTGCCGCCGGTCTCCCCCACGATCCGCGGGTAGCCGCGGTAGGAGGCGATGTTCTGCCCGACGGTGCGCCACAGGTGCTGGAACACCGCCGTCGAGCCGGTGAAGTGGATGCCGGCGAGGTCCGGCGAGGCCAGCGCGACCTCGGAGACGGCGATCCCGTCGCCGGTGACCATGTTGATCACACCGGGCGGGAGGCCGGCGGCCTCGAGCAGCCGGAGCAGGAGATGCGCGGCGAACTGCTGAGTCGGAGCGGGCTTCCAGACGACGGTGTTGCCCATCAGCGCCGGCGCGGTGGGCAGGTTGCCCGCGATGGCGGTGAAGTTGAACGGCGTGACGGCGTAGACGAAGCCCTCGAGCGGACGGTGGTCGACCCGGTTCCAGACGCCGGCGCTCGACTCCGGCTGCTCGGCCAGGATCTGCCGCGCGAAGTGCACGTTGTAGCGCCAGAAGTCGATCAGCTCGCAGGCTGCGTCGATCTCGGCCTGGTAGGCGGTCTTGCTCTGGCCGAGCATCGTCGCGGCGTTGAGCGTCTGCCGCCAGGGGCCGGCCAGCAGGTCGGCGGCCTTGAGGAAGACCGCCGCCCGGTCGTCGAAGGAGAGCTCCTGCCATCCGGGCGCGGCCTCCTTCGCTGCGCGGACGGCGTCCTGGGCGTCGGCGTGCGTGGCGTGCGCCGACGTCCCGAGGACGGCGGCGTGCCGGTGCGGCTGGACGACGTCGAAGCGCTCCCCGCCCGCCATCCGCTGCCGGCCGCCGATCGTGCTCGTCAGCTCCAGCGGCTCACCGGCCAGCTCCGGCAGCCGCTTCTCGAGGGCCGCCCGCTCGGGCGAGCCGGGCGCGTAGGTCAGCACGGGCTCGTTGTGCGGGGCCGGTGCGCGGGTGACGGCATCCATGACGGGACCTCTCAGGACGTGGTGACGAGCGAGCGCAGGAAGAAGCCGACGTTGGCCGGCCGCTCGGCCAGCCGGCGCATGAAGTAGGCGTACCAGTCGATGCCGTAGGGGACGTAGGCGCGCACCTGGGTCCCCGCCACAGCCAGGCGGTGCTGCTCGTCGGGGCGGATGCCGTAGAGCATCTGCACCTCCCATGAATCCGCGGCCCGGGAGTGCTGGGCGGCCAGTTCGTGTGCGCGCTGCACGATCGCCGGGTCGTGCGAGCCGACCATCGGGTACCCCGGGCCGGCCATGAGGATCTCCAGGCACCGGGCGTACGCGGCGTCGACGTCCTTCTTCTTCTGATGTGCGACGCTCGCCGGCTCGTTGTAGGCGCCCTTCACCAGCCGCACCCGTGAACCGGTGACGGCGAGGGCCTTGGCGTCCCCTTCGGTGCGGAAGAGCATCGCCTGGAGCACCGCGCCGGTGCCCGGGTGCTCCTTGCGCAGGTCGGCGAGGGCGGCGAGCGTGGAGTCGACGGTGCGGTGGTCCTCCATGTCCAGAGTGACCGTCGTGCCGATCGCGGTCGCCGCCTCGACCACCGGCCGCGCCAGTTCGAGCGCGATGTCGTGGCCCGCCAGCCCGAGAGCCTGCCCGCACGCCGAGAGCTTCATGGACACCTCGGCGGCCGGACCCAGACCGAGCGGCGCCAGCCCGTCGAGCAGTGCGAGGTAGGCATCCCGCGTGCGGGTGGCCTCGGCGCGGGTCGTGATGTCCTCGCCGAGGTGGTCCAGGGTGACCCGGATGCCGTCGGCGCTCAGGGACCGGACGGCGGCGAGGGCATCGTCCAGCGTCTCCCCCGCCACGAACCGGTTGACGACCTTGCGGGTGGCCGGGTTGCCGGTCACGGCGCGGCGCAGCCCCGGGCGGCGGGACGCGGCCAGCAACGCCTTCTGCATCAGCACGGACGACCTCCAGGGCGGGAAGCGGACACCTCGACGCTAGGCACCGCCGCCCCCTCGGGCCAGCGACAGATGTCCAGAGTCGGCACGCGTGCTCCATACAGATGTACAACCAGCGGCGGTTTGTGCACTAACCGCCGGGCGGTTAGTGCACAAACCGCGGGAGAAGGGGTCAGGGGTGCGGGACGACGGCGGCGGGACAGGCCGTCCGGACCCTCGCCGCGTTCCTCGGCCAGGACTCCTCCCAGGTGCTGGTGGCGCTGCCCCCCGGTCCGGCCGGGCCACCGGCCGGCTGACGACTCCCGGGCGCGGGGGCGATCGCCACTCCGCTGGACGACGGCGGGACGCGCGGGGTCGCCGTCCCGCACCTCTCCCCCGTGGCGCACTGGGCCGAGCTCGGCGCGTGGCGTGCGGTCACCGAGCTCACCGGACCCGACCCCGTCGTCACCCCGCTCCTGTCCGACCGCGTGCTACCGGCTCGCTCGGATCAGCGAGATCACCGGCCTGGACCTGGCCGACGGCGAGGCCCGACTGCTCCTGCACACCTCGCTGAAGGCCGCCCGGCTCTCTCCCAGGCACTGACCGCCCGAGCGGCTAGTCGAGGTCGGGGGCGGTGAACCGGGGGGTCAGCCCGTCGTCGGGCCCGCCGCCCTCGCCCGGCAGCGGTCCCTCGTCCTCGGCGGCACGCATCGCGGCGAGCGACTCCTCGACGGACGGCTCCCGCAGCCCCTTGGCGTCCCGCTCGAGTGCGGCCAGCAGGCGCTCCTCGTCCGGCGCGAGGTCACCTGGGCCCAGGTGACCTCCCGGTTCGCCGGCGTCCGAGCCGGAGTCCATCCCACTGTCGGGCAGCGCGCTCTCGGGGTCCGTGCCGTTCCGGCCGGCCATGCTCATGAGGTCTCCTCAGCTGGGGTGGTCATCGAGGGAAGTTCGGCTCCAGGCGCGGAACGATCACCAGTTCCGGGACGAAGCTCGAGGCGTCCAGGGTCAGCAGCGTGCGCACCATCCCGGCCACGGTGGCGGGCGGCATCATCAGATGCTCGGGGATTCCCCACTGCTCCATCATCGGCGTGTCCATCGCCGCCGGGATGACGCTCTGCACCCGGCAGGGGAACGGCCGCTCGGTGCCGTCGGGCAGCACGGTCGCCTTCTCCCGCAGCTCTCGCTGGATGCACTTCGTCGCCTGGCGGAACGCCGCCTTGGAGCCGTTGTAGGCGATCGCGCCACTGCCCGAGGTGATCGCGGACAGCGAGACCACGTGGACGACGTCCGCGGTGCGCCCCGCCGGAAGATGCTGCACGCGCTTCACGAACTCGCTGGTGAGGAACACCGGCCCCTCGCAGTTCACCGCCTGCACCTGGCGGTAGTCGGCAAGGTCGATGTCGGTGACGTAGCCGGGGCGGTCGATGCCGGCCACGTTGACCAGGACGTCGAAGGCGTCCCCGTGCCGGTCGAAGAGCTCTGCGACGACGCGCCGCCGGCTCTCGTCATCGGTGACGTCCAGGGCCACGGCGTCGGCAGACCCGCCTGCGGCGGCGACCCGCGCCCGGGTCTCCTCGCTGCCGGCGTCGTCGATGTCGGCGATCGCGACGTGGGCACCCCCGTCGGCCAGGGCGAATGCGGTGGCCCGACCGAGCCCGCTGGCGCCACCGGTCACCAGCGCCACGCGACCCGCGAGCGACGCAGTCCCGTCCATGCACTCCTCCGTCCGCTCCTGCCCCCACCCTCTCGGACAACCGGGCCGGGCGCAGGTCGGCGGAGAACTAACTCGTGACCACCCGGCCGTTCGCCACAGCGCCACGGAGCCGCTGCGCGGAAGTGGCCCAGACGTCGGCGAGAGTCACCGTGCGCAGGCCGCGCTCGGCGATGAGTGCCAGCAGGTCCCCGTAGACGGTGGTGACCGTCGGGTGGTTCGCGTGCCCGACGACGATCGTCCGGGCGGTGAACCACTGCCTGGCCGCAGCGAGCAGTTCCTCGGCGCTCAGCACGCGGGAGTCGTCCAGGGTGCCGTCCCACATCGCGATCGTGGGATGGCCGAGGTCGGCCGCGATGCGGTCGATCCGCTCGTCGCGGGCACCGAACGGCGGGCGCAGGAACGGGCTGTCGCGGACGCCGAACGTGGTCCGCAGGAACTCCTGGTTGCGGGTGATCTCCTCGGCCACCTCCCGGTCCCCGAGCGTGGTCAGGTCGGGGTGGGACCACGTGTGGTTGCCGAAGGCCACCTGGCCGGAATCGACCAGCGGCCGCAGGGCTGCGACGTTGTCGGTCCAGGAGCGGTAGCAACCGTTCGGGAAGAAGGTCAGACGGACCCCGCTGTCCGCGGCGAACGTGGCGAACGCGGCCACCGCCTCGGTACTCGTGCCGTCGTCGATCGTCAGCGCCAGATCGCTGCCCTCGCCCGGCAGGCCGTGCACGACCCCGACCGGGGGTGGCACCGGCACCAGCCCCGGGAGGCCGGCCGGGGTGACCGCAGCGGCCGGGGTCAGCGCGCGGCTGGGCGCAGGTCGGGTGTCGACCGGGCCGGTGGTCCCGCGCCCCAGCGCGGCGCCTGCCAGGCCGGCAGCGAGGGCGAGCAGGAATCGTCGGCGATCCATCGCGCGGACCGTAGAGCCCGCCTCGGAGGCCGCTCGGAAGCCGCCGCCCGACGCGCCGCTGCCGTTCGGAGCGCCATTGAACGACTCCGTTCTGTAATCGCTTCCCCTACGCACTGCGATATACCACGTGCGCAGCGTGGTGATCTGCCCCTCACCCCTACGGGGGGACCTCCCCACGGTGCATGTACTCAAACCTTTCAGCTCTTCACACTCCGTGCCGAACCAATTACGCACAAGGAAGTCCGAGTTCCACAAGGAGGTGCACTGCATGATCAGCAATCAGCGGGGATCCACCGCTCCGGATGCGCCGAGTTATGGCGTGACCTGGGGCGGCGTCCCCTTCCACGCGCGACGGGCCATGACCGTCGCCGTCGCCACGCTCGTGGCGGCGGGGCTCGCGGGCCCGACCGCCGCATCCGCGGCGACCATGCCTTCGGCCTCGTCGGCCGACCGCGTGTCGGTCATCGTCCAGGAGCTGGCGGGTACCGGTAACGGCCCCGAGCGGGCGGTGTCGGCATTCGGCGGCACCGTCGGCCGGCAGCTCGGCGTCATCGGCGGCTTCACCGCCGAGGTGCCGGTCGACCGGCTCGACGCCCTGCGCGGCGTGGCCGGGGTCGACTCGGTCACCAAGGACGCCGGGCTCGCTCTGCAGAGCACCGACGTCGAGTCGCAGGCGACCCAGGCCGGTTCGCTCTACACGATCGCCAACCAGGTCACTGGTGCCTCGGCGATGTGGGACGCGGGCTACACCGGCAAGGGCGTCGACGTCGCCGTCATCGACTCGGGCGTCGTCCCGGTCGACGGCTTCAAGACGCCCGGCAAGGTCGTCTACGGCCCGGACCTGAGCCTCGAGGCCAACGGCCCGGCGAAGAACCTCGACACCTTCGGTCACGGCACACACATGGCCGGGATCATCGCCGGGCGCGACTCCGCCGCGGGTGCCTCGGTCACCGGGGACTCGTCGAACTTCGTCGGCATGGCTCCCGACTCCCGGATCGTCAGCATCAAGATCGCTGACGCCAAGGGTCAGACCGACGTCTCGCAGGCCATCGCTGCGATCGACTGGGTGGTCCAGAACCGCGACAAGAACGGTCTGAACATCCGGGTGCTGAACATGTCGTTCGGCACCGACGGTGTCCAGGACTACCTGCTCGACCCGCTGGCGTACGCCGCCGAGCAGGCCTGGCACAAGGGCATCGTGGTGGTCGTGGCCGTCGGCAACGAGGGCTTCGGCACGGCGAAGGTCAACAACCCGGCCTACGACCCGTACCTGATCGCCGTCGGCAGCAACAACGCCAACGGCACCGCCACCACGGCCGACGACGTCGTCTCGTCTTTCTCGAACGACGGTGACGGCACCCGCAACCCCGACCTGGTCGCCCCTGGCGAGAAGGTGGTCAGCCTCCGGAGCCCGGGTTCCTACCTGGACGCCACGTACCCGGCTGCCCGCATCGGGGAGCGCTTCTTCCGTGGCAGCGGCACCTCGCAGTCCACCGCGGTCGTGTCCGGTGCCGCGGCGCTGCTGATCTCGCAGCGTCCGGAGCTCACGCCGGACCAGGTCAAGGCGCTGCTGACGCGTACGGCCGAGCCGATCCCGGGGGCCACCGCGGCCCAGCAGGGAGCCGGCCTGGTCGACCTGGCGACGGCCAAGGACACCGCCACCCCGGCGGACGCGAAGCAGACCTTCGCGGTGTCCACGGGTGTGGGCTCCCTGGAGGCCGCTCGTGGATCGGTGCACGTCACCGTCGGCGGGCGTGAGATCCGCGGTGAGGTCGACGTGCGCGGGAAGGCCTTCGACGTCCGCAAGTGGGCGACCGGTCTTCGCAACGGCGGGAACTGGAACGGCATGAGCTGGTCCGGCATGAGCTGGAGCGGCATGAGCTGGTCCGGCATGAGCTGGTCCGGCATGTCCTGGTCCGGCATGAGCTGGTCCGGCATGTCCTGGAGCGGCATGAGCTGGTCCGGCATGTCCTGGAGCGGCATGAGCTGGTCCGGCATGTCCTGGTCCGGCATGAGCTGGTCCGGGATGTCCTGGTCCGGCATGAGCTGGTCGTAAGGAGGTGACGACGATGACGAACGGTGCTTCTGTCATGGGAATTCGCGTGCCCCGACTGGGTGTCCCCCAGCGGATCATGCTGCTCACGGCCTCCGTGGCCGCGATTGCAGTGGCGCTGTTCGTCATCGTCGTCCGCACGCTGCCCGGAGCCCCCACGGCCCTGACCCTGCCGTGGGTGCTCTGGGCCGCAGCCTTCACGATCAGCGAGGCGCTGGTCGTCCACGTCCAGTGGCAGCGCGAGGCGCACACGTTCTCCATGGGCGACCTCGTCCTGGGGGCCGGCCTCCTCCTCGCCACTCCGCGCGAACTGGTGCTCGCCCAGGTGCTCGGCTTCGCCGTCACCCTGGTCGTCCAGCGCCGGCAGCGCGGCGTGAAGCTTTCGTTCAACCTGGCCATCTCGGCCCTCGGCGGTTCGCTGGCCACGATCGTCTTCGCGGTGCTCTCCGGGCCCCTCGGGCTCTGGGACTGGCTGGCGGCGCTGTTCGCCGTCCTGGTCATCACCGTGACCGCCGACCTCTGCATCTTCGCCGTCATCAGCCTGTCCGAGGGGCGTGCCCACCTGGCGCCCCTGCTGG
>JAOPUS010000019.1 GCA_025963345.1 Blastococcus sp.
CGGCGTCCGCAGCCGGAGGGCATCGGGGGTGAGCTGCTCTTCGTGGCCATCGCGCCTGACCACGTGGGACGGGACCGGGCAGCACTCTTCTGCGGGTGGTCGAGGAGCGGTACGCGGAGGCGGGGCAACGCCGCCGCTGCGGCGGCAGGCCGGCGCCGTACTACTGGACGACGCCGGTCGAGCGTGGTCACCCCGTGTGGGCATGGCACAGCCTCACCTGAGCACCCGGACCATCGGCCGCCGCAGGCGCAGCACGCGGGACACATCGCCGCCGAGCTGGAGCGCCAGGAGTCCTTCGGGACGGGACGACTGCCCGAGATCTGAGGGCCTCCCTCGCCCGGAAGTCCCTGGCCGGCTCCAAGAGCCGGGCGCAGCGGCCGGGACGGTAGGCGGCACCGCGGTGCGGCTGCTGGACGCGCCGCTGACCCACGCCCCGGTGGGAGCAGCCGCTCCAGCGAGGTGCCCGACGGCTTCCGCGGAGCGCACCGCCGGGTCGTGGTCGGATCCGGCCGGGCCGACTTCGAGCGGGCCACGGCCGCTGTCTTCGACTGGCGGGCACAACGCGGTGCCGGACTGCGCGTGCGGGCCCACGGGCCCGGCGAGCGAACCCGGCATGGCTACCGACCTGTACGTGCGGGCCATCCGGCGGGCCGCTCGCGGCTAGACGTCGCGGCGCTCGAGCAGCACGGCGCCGAGCAGCCAGACCCCGACGGACCAGGCGGCCACCACGCTCATCCCGACCGGCCACGGCGTCGCGACGGCGAGGAAGGCGTCCTCCCCCACCCGCAGCGCCGGCAGCGCCTGCGAGATGCGGGCGGCGAGGTCACCCCCGGCCAGCGCCAGTGCCGGCGGGGCCACGAGGACCAGCGCCGCCCCGACCCCGACCGCACCGGCGGTCGAGCGCAGCACCGCCCCCAGGGCCACCGCGAGAACGCCGACCAGGCCGGCCGCGCCCACCTGCAGCAGCAGCGTCCGGAGGACGTCGTGGTCGCCGGGCTGCACGCCGCCGGGAACCGCGGTGAGGGTGCGGGCGGCGAGCGCGCACACCATCGCCAGTACCGCGCTGAGCACCAGGCAGTAGGTGAGGACGACGACCGTCTTCGCCAGCAGGAGCCGGGTGCGGCGGGGCACCGCGGTGAGCGACACCAGCGCCATGCCCGACGCGAACTCCGTGCTCACCACGAGCACCCCGAGGACGACGAGTGCCAACTGCCCGATGCCGAAGCCGGTCAATGCGGTCTGCACCGCAATGTCGGCCCGCGGCGAGGAGTCCGTACCGGCGGCGGCCAGCCAGCCGGAGGCGCCGACGACCATCACGTAGACCGCGGTGCACCACCACGTCGAGCGGACCGACCACAGCTTGGTCCACTCGCTGCGCAGCACCGCCCGGAAGGGCACCGTCCGGCTCACGGGGTCACCGCCCGGTACTCGACGTCGTCGTCGGTCAGCGCCAGGTAGGCCGCCTCGAGCGACGCCGTCACCCGGCTCAGTTCGTGCAACCGCACATCGGCGACGAAGGCCACGTCGCCCACCTCGGTGAGGTCGAGGCCCTCGATCCGCAGCGCGCCGTCGATCTCGAGCTCGACGCGGCCGCCGGCCCGCCGGAGGGCGTCGGCCAGCATCGGCCCCTGCGGGGTGCGTACCCGGACGGCGGAGTGCGCCCCGAGCAGCTCCTCCATGGGGACGTCGGCCAGCAGTCGGCCGCGGCCGAGGACGACGAGGTGGTCGGCGGTGTCCTCCATCTCGCTCATCAGATGGCTGGAGACGAGCACCGTGCGCCCCTCGTCGGCCAGGTCACGCAGCAGTTCGCGGACCCAGCGGATGCCCTCCGGGTCCAGCCCGTTCACCGGCTCGTCCAGCAGCAGGACGTCGGGGTCACCGAGCAGAGCGGCGGCGATGCCGAGCCGCTGGCCCATCCCGAGGGAGAAGCCGCGGACCCGGTCGTCGGCGACGGACTCCAGGCCGACCAGCTCGATCACCTCGTCGACGCGCGCGCCGGGCAGCCCGTTGCTCTGGGCGAGGGCGAGCAGGTGGCGGTAGGCGGTCCGCCCGGGATGCCGGGCGCGCGGGTCGATCAGCGCGCCCACCCGTCGCATCGGGTGGGCAAGCCGGCGGTAGGGCTGTCCGAGCACCGTCGCCGTCCCGGAGGTGGGCCGCGCGAGCCCGAGGACGCAGCGCATCGTCGTCGTCTTGCCCGAGCCGTTGGGTCCGAGGAAGCCGGTGACCCGGCCCGGGTGGACGGTGACGGTGAGGTCGTCGACGGCGACGCGGGTGCCGTACTCCTTGGTCAGGCCCGTGAGTTCGATCACCGGGTCAGCATGGCCACCTGCACGTTTCGGGTGTGCGAGGCGCGCCTCCTCACTTCTCCGCGCCGGCCGCCGCCCGCTCCTGCTCGAGGAGCTCCTTGCTCCGGACCAGCCGCAGGAAGGTGACCACGAACAGGCCGCCCACCACGTTGAGCAGCACCGTGTACCAGAACCACGCGAGCCAGTCGCCGTAGCCGAACGGGGCACCGGCGTGCAGTGCCCCGAAGATGATCAGCGAGTCCAGGATCGAGTGGAACAGCACGAGCCCGGCGAGGAGGAACGCGCCGGCGACCGCGGCCGCCACCTTCCCCGTCTCGGAGTCCGCGCCGTGCTGCATGCGGGTCATGAGGGTGATGAAGCTGCCTGCCAGCAGAGCCAGGCAGATCGACCGCAGGTCGAGGGGGGCGTCGACGAAGGTGGTGGCGGACTCGACGGCGGTCGCTCCGAGGTCGGGCAGCGCGTGCACGACCAGCCACATGACCAGCCAGCCGCCGACGAGGTTGCCCACCAGCGTGCCGGCCCAGAGCTTGGCCAGCTGGCCAATGCCGGCCCGGCGGGCGACCACCGCGGTGACGGGCACCAGGAAGCCCTCGGTGAACAGCTCGCTGCGGGCCAGCAGCAGCGCGATGAAGCCGATGCTGAACGCGAGCCCGGCCAGCAGATGGCTGCCGGTCTCGGCATAGACGGCCAGCAGCGCCACCACCCCGGTCGCCACCTCGAGCCCACCGGCCAGACCCGTGGTGAGCACCTCACGCCAGGTGCGGTGCAGCCGCTGGGCGCCCTGGCTCACGATCCGGTCGAACGCCTCGGCGAGCTCGTCCTCCACCGGGCCGTCGGTCTCGCCCAGCTCCGTGCGCGTCCGGTTCACCAGCACTCCTCCACGACGGCCTCCGCAGGCCCGGAGGATCCGCGGGTGCGAACGGTGCCACCTACCCGCGCCGGGGCGCTTTGCACGCCGACTTCCGGCGTGTGGGAGTGAGCGGTTTGTGCCGGCCCAGACGGGTAGCGCGACCGGGGAGTGCAGGATCCGACCGTCAGGAGAGCCACATGCCCCCCGCACGCAAGTCCGACCAGTCCGCGCCGCGCACCGTGAGCCCCACCGGCGTCGGCTACGAGGGCGCCAAGGACGGCCGCGACCCCCGAGGGCAGGCCGGCGACAAGCTGACCACGCCGAACGGGGTGCGCATCCCCGACAGCGACCACTCGCTGAAGGCCGGGCCGCGGGGTCCGGTCCTCCTCGAGGACTTCCACCTGCGCGAGAAGATCATGCACTTCGATCACGAGCGGATCCCCGAGCGCGTGGTGCACGCCCGCGGCGCCGGCGCGCACGGCGTCTTCACGGCGAACGGCGCCGCGGCGAAGGTCACGCGGGCCGCCGTCCTGGCCGAGAAGGGCCTCGAGACGCCGGTCTTCGTTCGCTTCTCGACGGTGCTGGGCTCGCGCGGCTCGGCCGACACCGTCCGGGACACCCGCGGATTCGCGACGAAGTTCTACACCAAGGAAGGCACCTGGGACCTGGTCGGCAACAACATGCCGGTCTTCTTCATCCAGGACGCCATCAAGGTCCCCGACATCCTCCACGCCGCCAAGCCGCACCCCGACCGGGAGATCCCGCAGGCGCAGTCGGCGCACGACACCTTCTGGGACTTCGTCACCCTCCACACCGAGGCCACCCACCACACGATCTGGAACATGAGCGACCGGGGCATCCCGCGTAGCTACCGGACCATGGAGGGCTTCGGCGTCCACACCTTCCGGCTCGTCAATGCCGACCGCGAGACCGTTCTGGTCAAGTTCCACTGGAAGCCGAAGCTCGGCGTGCACTCCCTCACCTGGGAGGAGGCGCAGATCGCCGCCGGCGTCGACCCCGACTTCCACCGCCGCGACCTCTACGACGCCATCGAGAACGGCGCCTTCCCCGAGTGGGAGCTGGGCATCCAGATCTTCCCCGACACCCCCGAGGAGACCTTCGAGGGCATCGACCTGCTCGACCCCACCAAGATCGTGCCGGAGGAGCTCGCTCCGGTGCAGCCGATCGGCACGCTGGTGCTCAACGGCAACCCGACCAACTTCTTCGCCGAGACCGAACAGGTCGCGTTCCACACCGGTCACCTGGTGCCGGGCATCGAGGGCACCAACGACCCGCTGCTCCAGGGCCGCAACTTCTCCTACCTCGACACCCAGCTGACCCGGCTCGCGGGGCCGAACTTCACCCAGATCCCGATCAACCGGCCGCACGCTCCCGTCAACGACAACACCCGGGACGGCTTCCACCAGCAGGCTGTGCACACCGGGCAGGCGCCGTACACGCCCAACAGCGTCGACGACGGCGTCCCGTTCCCGTCGGACTGGGCCGAGGACGGCTACGTCAATGTGCCCCGGCACGTCGAGGGGGACGTCGTCCGCGCGGCGCCATCGTCCTTCGACGACCACTTCTCGCAGCCGGCGCTGTTCTACGCCAGCCTGACCAGCATCGAGCAGCAGCACGTCATCGACGCCTACACCTTCGAGCTCGGCAAGTGCTACGAGCAGGGCATCAAGGAGCGCGCCCTGACCGTGCTCGCGAAGATCGACGAGAACCTCTGCACCCAGGTCGCCCTCGGACTCGGTCTGCCGGTCCCGGCTCCGGAACCGGTCGACCACCTGGCGGAGTCCCCCGCGCTGCGTCAGATCAAGCCCACGCCCTTCCCGATCGCCGGCCGCATCGTCGGCGTGGTGGCCGGGCCGGGCGCCGACCTCGAGGGAATCGCCACGCTGCGAACCGCACTGGAGGCCGAGGGCGCCCTACTGCGGGTCATCGCCCCGCAGGGCGGCCAGCTGGTCAAGGGCAAGACCGTTGAGATCGTCGAGCGGACCTTCGCCACCGGCCGCTCGATCGAGTTCGACGCGATCGTCGTCGCCGACGGAGCCCCCAAGAACGGCGACTTCCGAGCGGTCGTGATGCTGCAGGAGATGTTCCGGCACCTGAAGGCCGTCGGAGCCTGGGGTGACGGTGTCGAGGTGCTCGCGACCGCCGGGATCGACCCGGAGGCGCCGGGCGTGCTCACCGGCAAGAGCGCGAGCGCGAAACTGGCCACCGGGCTGATCGCCGCGCTGGGCATGCACCGGGCCTGGGACCGCACCCCGCTGGTGGCCGCCTCCATGGTGCCGCCCGCGGTCTGAGCCGTTCGCACGACGCGGGGCCGGATCCGCAGTTCGCGGGCCCGGCCCCCGGTCGTTCAGCCACCGGGCGGCGGTGGGTAGTGGCCGGGCGGCGGCGGCAGAGGCGGCGCGTACCGACCGGAGGCCTGCGGCGGTGGCGCGTACTGGCCTTGCCACGGTGCCGACGGCGGCCCCAGGGACCCCGGAGCCGCGACCGGCTGGTCGTCGACGAACGGGATCTTGACGATGTACTGCTGGTAGAGCTTGACGCCGTCCTCCACCGACAGGTGGCCGAACTGCATGAGACCGGACAGGCCCTCCAGCTCGGTGTTCGCGGCCTCGGCGCTGCTCAGCCGAGCGACGTCGTCGTTGGCCTTGCCGAGGTTGGTCAACAGGGCGGCGCCGACCGAGACCAGAAGGGTCAGCAGGCAGAGCGTCCGCCAGACGTAGCTGTCACTTCGCAGACCCAGGCTGTTCTGGATCGATTGAGCAAAGGGTTCGCCCCCCAGGGCGGGACCGGCCGTGAAGAGTGCGGCCAGCGAGCTGAACACGACCGTGATGGTGGCCCGGCGGCGCGTGCGTGGCCGGCGGTCGCGGAGGAATGCCTGGATCGACGCGCGGCGCGCCTCGATCCGCCACAGCAGGTCCCGCCGCTGAGCGTCGTCCTCGGCCATGGCCGTCTCCCCCCAGGAGCATCGAGCACTCACCGGGAGGGTAGCGACGACAGACCCTTGCGGACCGATTCGCGACCGCGCTGCGGCCACGACCGGGCCTCCCGTCCAGTTGATCATCGTCCACGTGTCCGATGAGTCGGCGAGTCCGCCCGTGTCGCGTGCACGCAGACGATGATCAACTCCGGGGTCCGGGCCAGGCGGGCTCAGGCAGCCGCCCCGCTCGGCCCGAACCGCTCGACCCGGATGTCGTGCGCCGGCACCCCCATGCCCGTCAGCAGCTGGCTGGCCGCCTCCGCGAAGGACGTCGACCCGCACACGTACGCGGTCCGACCGGGCTCCCAGAGCGGCACGATCTCGGCCGCGGTGAGGCGGCCGGCGGGCCGGCTGCCGTGCTCCTCCCGGGTCAGCACGACGAGGGCTCCGGCGTGCATGAGTTCCTCGGCGTACGGCAGCTCCGCGAGGGTCCGGCTCGAGACGGCGATGCGCAGCAGGTCGCTGCGGCCCAGCGCCCGGGCCTGCCGCAGCATCGCGATGAAGGGGACGACGCCGAAGCCGCCGGCCAGCAGCAGCGCCGGGGTCTCGCCGTCCCAGACGAACCAGCCGCCGATCGGCCCCCGCACCTCCAGTTCGTCGCCGGGCTCCGCGACGTCGGCCAGGTAGGTGGAGACCTCGCCGTCGTCCAGCCGCTCGATGAACAGCTCGACCAGGGGGTCCCCGGGAGCCGACGCCACCGAGTACGAGCGCTGCGCGGTGTAGCCGTCCTCGGCGGTCAGCCGGACGACGTAGTGCTGCCCGGGCAGGTGGTCCACGCGGTCGTGCACGTCCAGGCGAAGTTCGACCGCGCGCTGGATCGGCCGTCGCACACCCGCGACCGTCGCCGTCCGCCATCCACCGGTCGGCGCGTCGACGACCCCGGGACCGAGCACGTCGAGAGCAGGGTCCTCCGTCACGGGCTCAGTCGCCCTGGTAGCGCTGCTGACGCCACGGGTCGCCCAGGTCGTGGTAGCCGTTCTGCTCCCAGAAGCCGGGCTGGTCGCGCGTCATGAGGGTCAGCTTGGTGACCCACTTCGCGCTCTTCCAGAAGTAGAGGTGCGGCACCAGCAGCCGGACCGGGCCGCCGTGCTCGATCGGCAGCGGCTTGCCGTCGAACTCCCACACCACCCAGGCCTTCCCCCCGGTGACGTGCTCGAGGGGCAGATTCGTCGTGTAGCCGGTCGTGGACGTCGCCATGACGAAGTGCGCCTCGGCGGTGGGGCGGGCGGCCTCCAGCAGCGTGTCGACGCTGACGCCCGCGAACTGGGTGTCGAACTTCGACCACGTGGTGACGCAGTGGATGTCGCCGCGGTACTCCGATCGAGGGAGTCGGTGCGCCTCGTCCCAGGTCCAGGTGGTCGGCGTCTCGACCCGGCCGTCGACGGTGATGCTCCACGTCTCGGGGGTGATCCGCGGCGTCGGCTCGGCGGTCAGGACGGGCCAGTCGGCCCCGACGTCGTACTGACCAGGCGGTAGCCGCGGGTCGCGATCACGCCGCCGGCCGAAGAATCCTCGCGTGGGTGTGGGCATGTCGTCGTCCTCCCCCGTAGCGGGGCGCGGCAACCCAGCCCCCGGGCCGCGCAACGATCGACCCTAACGGCCTGACCTGCGGTGAGGGCACCCTTACATGAGCTGAGTCACGCCGTGTTGATCTGGCCGCAACACTTCGTTGGACCTAGCTTTGACCTCGTGGTGACGGTTACGGATTCGGTCCAGCGCAGGACCCCGAAGGTGGCGAAGACGAACTCGGTCTTCAAGAAGGTCGTCATGGCGGTCAGCGGCATCATCATGCTGCTGTTCCTGATCGCGCACATGATCGGCAACCTGCACGTCTTCCAGGGCGCGGAGTCGTTCAACGACTACTCCGAATGGCTCCGCAGCTTCGGCGAGCCGGCCCTGCCGCCCCGCACGCTGCTGACCGTCATCGAGATCGTCCTGGTCGTGTCGGTGCTCGCACACATGTGGGCGGCGATCGCGCTGTGGCGTCAGGCCAAGCGCGCCCGGCCGGAGAGGTACGTCACCAAGAAGTCGGTGGTCCAGACCTACGCCTCGCGCACGATGCGCTGGGGCGGCGTGATCATCGGGCTCTTCATCGTCTACCACCTCCTCGACCTCACGTTCGGTGCCGCCAACCCCGCCGGCACCGACGCCACGCCGTACGACCGCCTGGTCGCCAGCTTCCAGAACCCGATCGCCACCACCGTCTACGTGGTCGCGCTGGTCCTGCTGGGGATGCACCTGCGGCACGGGATCTGGAGCGCCACCCAGACGCTCGGCCAGAGCAACCGACGCCGGGAGCGCACGGTCAACGCCTTCGCGGTCGCTTTCGCGACCCTGCTCATCGCCGGGTACCTCGTCGTACCGGCGGCCGTCGTCCTCGGGCTCGTGGACTAAGGACAGGAACGCCCACTCATGTCTCTCGAACTCTTCAACGTCGGCGAGCCCATCGCCGACACCACGGCACCCGCGGACGTCGAGATCGGCGAACGCTGGAGCGAGCGCAAGTTCCGTGGTCGCCTGGTCAACCCGGCCAACCGTCGCAAGATGAGCATCATCGTCGTCGGGACCGGCCTGGCCGGCGGCTCCGCCGCCGCCACCCTGGGCGAGGCCGGCTACAAGGTCAAGTCGTTCTGGTTCCAGGACAGCCCCCGTCGCGCCCACAGCGTCGCCGCGCAGGGCGGGATCAACGCCGCCAAGAACTACCGCAACGACGGCGACAGCGTGCACCGGCTCTTCTACGACACGGTCAAGGGCGGCGACTTCCGCTCCCGCGAGAACAACGTGCACCGGCTGGCCGAGGTCAGCGTCAACATCATCGACCAGTGCGTCGCGCAGGGCGTGCCGTTCGCCCGCGAGTACGGCGGCCTGCTCGACAACCGCTCCTTCGGTGGTACCCAGGTCTCGCGCACCTTCTACGCCCGCGGCCAGACGGGGCAGCAGCTGCTGTACGGCGCCTACCAGGCGCTGGAGCGGCAGATCGCGGCCGGCAACGTCGAGCAGAACGCGCGCACCGAGATGCTCGACCTGATCATCGTCGACGGGCGGGCCCGCGGCATCGTCGCCCGCGACCTGGTCACCGGCGAGATCAGCACGCACTACGCCGACGCCGTCGTCCTCGCCACCGGCGGGTACAGCAACGTCTTCTACCTGTCCACCAACGCCATGGGCTCCAACACCACGGCGATCTGGCGGGCACACAAGAAGGGCGCGTACTTCGCCAACCCCTGCTACACGCAGATCCACCCGACGTGCATCCCGGTCAAGGGCGACTACCAGTCGAAGCTCACGCTGATGAGCGAGTCGTTGCGCAACGACGGCCGCGTCTGGGTGCCCAAGGAGCGCGGCGACACCCGCGACCCGCGGGAGATCCCCGAGGACGAGCGCGACTACTACCTCGAGCGGCTCTACCCGGCTTTCGGCAACCTGGTGCCCCGCGACATCGCCTCGCGGCAGGCCAAGAACGTCTGCGACGAGGGCCGCGGGGTCGGCCCGGGTGGGCTCGGTGTCTACCTGGACTTCGCCGAGGCGATCAAGCGGCTCGGCCGCGCGACCGTCGAAGCCAAGTACGGCAACCTCTTCGACATGTACGCCCAGAACACGGGCGAGGACCCCTACGCGGTCCCCATGCGGATCTACCCGGCCGTGCACTACACGATGGGCGGCCTGTGGGTGGACTACGACCTGCAGTCCTCGATCCCCGGCATGTTCGTGATCGGTGAGGCCAACTTCTCCGACCACGGCGCCAACCGGCTCGGCGCCAGCGCGCTGATGCAGGGCCTGGCCGACGGCTACTTCGTCCTCCCGGCCACGATCACCGAGTACCTCGCCGACGGCCCGTTCGAGAAGGTCGACGACTCGCACCCGGCCGCCGTCGAGGCACTGCAGGGCGTCCAGTCCCAGGTCCAGAAGCTGCTCAGCATCAACGGCACCCGCACCCCCGCGTCGTTCCACCGGGAGCTGGGCAAGCTGATGTGGGACCTCTGCGGCATGGAGCGCTCGGAGGAGAGCCTGCGCAAGGCGCTGGACCGGATCCCCGAGATCCGTCAGGAGTTCTGGACCAACGTGAAGGTGTCCGGTGACTGGCACTCCTTCAACCAGACCCTGGAGCAGGCCGGCCGGGTCGCCGACTTCATCGAGCTCGCCGAGCTGATGTGCGTGGACGCCCTGCACCGCAACGAGAGCTGCGGCGGGCATTTCCGTGCCGAGAGCCAGACCCCCGAGGGCGAGGCGCTGCGCGACGACGAGAACTTCGCCTACGTCGCGGCCTGGGAGTGGACGCCGGAGAACCAGCCTCCGGTCCTGCACCGCGAAGCCCTCGAGTACGAGTACGTCCACCTCGCCCAGCGGAGCTACAAGTGACGATCACCCAGGGCGGCCCCCATTCGACCGTCGACCAAACGTCTGCGAAGCGCGGCATGAACCTGACCCTGCGGATCTGGCGGCAGAGCAACCCGTCGGTCAAGGGCAAGATGGTGACCTACAAGGTCAGCGACATCTCCCCGGACATGTCCTTCCTCGAGATGCTCGACGTGCTCAACGAGCAGCTGATCATGCAGGGCGACGACCCGGTCGCCTTCGACCACGACTGTCGCGAGGGCATCTGCGGCATGTGCGGCGTCATGATCAACGGCCAGGCCCACGGCCCCCAGCAGACGACCACCTGCCAGCTGCACATGCGCTCGTTCAAGGACGGCGACTCGATCGACATCGAGCCGTGGCGGGCCAGCCCGTTCCCGGTGATCAAGGACCTCGCGGTCGACCGGCGGGCCTTCGAC
The DNA here is from genome assembly GCA_025963345.1 of Blastococcus sp. Classification (GTDB taxonomy): domain Bacteria; phylum Actinomycetota; class Actinomycetes; order Mycobacteriales; family Geodermatophilaceae; genus Blastococcus_B. Next base: position 10,930 of record JAOPUS010000019.1, read on the forward strand.
CGGATCATCCAGGCCGGCGGCTACATCAGCGTCCCGACCGGGACGGCGCCCGAGGCCCACTCGACGCCGGTGCCGAAGAAGGACTCGGACGCGGCGTTCGACGCGGCCACCTGTATCGGCTGCGGCGCCTGTGTGGCGGCCTGCCCGAACGCCTCCTCGATGCTGTTCACCGCCGCGAAGGTCACCCACCTCGGGCTCATGCCGCAGGGCCAGCCCGAGCGCGACGACCGGGTGGTCAACATGGTCCACCAGCAGGACCTCGAGGGCTTCGGCGGCTGCACCAACATCGGCGAGTGCTCCGCGTCGTGCCCCAAGGGCATCTCGATGGAGACCATCTCCCGGCTCAACCACGACCTGCTCGGCGCGCTCCGAGCGGGGGCGCGGCCGAAGAGCTGACCCTTCGCTGACCGCCGTCGGGCGGGGATCCCTCCTGGGATCCCCGCCCGTTCGGATCTTGGGCTCCCCCGGTCAGATGCAGGAGTGGATGTAGTCGAAGTCCATCGTGTACTGGGTCATCTCCACGATGCCTCCGGGAGTCAGTGGCTCCAGCCCGCAGTTGGCCTCCGCTCCCTCCTGGGTCGAGCCGGTGGGTCGCCAGTTGGACAGGCCGTTCAGGCTGCTGGTGGCGTCCACACCGTCGCCGACGATCTCGCCCCACTGGTAGCGCGTCGAGTACAGGCCCACCCCGCGGACGCCGATCGAGGTGAAGTACTCGGTCATGCCCTCGAGCACGGCGGCATTCCGGGTACCGCCACCGTCCGTGTAGTCCCACGTGTTCGCGGTCTCCACGTCCAGCCACCACATGTACTGCTCCGGGTTGCTGATGCCGCGGATGGTGGCGTCGTCCAGGGCACGTTCCCATCCGTACTGGTAGGCGCACGCCCTCGAGTTGGAGCCGTTGCAGGTGCCGTGGTGGTTGCTGCCGGACCGGGGCCACGTCGGGCTCTGACCGCCGGGGTTCCCGGTGTTCACGTACAACTGGATGTCGTCGTGCACCGTGCCGCCGCTGGACTCCGCCGCCCACGCAAGTTGGGCGTCCAGGCAAGGATTGGTCGTGGTGGCCCTCCCGCCGTTGACGCCGACGATGCCGAACGCATGTCCCGTCGGCAGGGGGTTGCCGCACTGCGGGTAGGAGATGTCGGCTCCCTGGGGCGTACTGGCCGCCGGTACCGCCGCGGCAGCGCCGGCAGCCCAGGGCATCAGCACGGTCGCGGCGAGCGCCGGCAGAACCGTCGCCGCCCGGCGAACCCACCGTCGACGTCCCGTGCCGGTCCCGCCCCCGTGCATTCGGGGGCGCGCGGCCAGGAGGTGCGACGGGCGGCATTGAGGCAAGGTCAGCATGGTCATCGACGCTCCCGGCTCGGCGTTCGGCCTCGTAAAGGGCGCCCACCGTTGCGAGACGATCGGGAGCCTGTCAATCAACTGGCGCGCGTCTCACGACATCCGTCCGACCCGGGCGGGGCACGGCGCTTCCGGGCGCGATCCGCTGATGCGCAGGTCGGGGGCGGATTACGGAACGCACATGCGCTGGTGGCCGACCCGCCCGACCGCCGTCCCATGACCGGATGTGGTGATCAGGTCACTTCCTGGCGCCCCCACCCGCGCCTGGCCCAGCCCGGGGTGGCCACCAGTCGGTTTGATATGCAAACCTGAGCGCGTGCACTCCCCGCTCGCCGACCTCCCGGGCCGGCCCTGCTCGATCGCCGCATCGCTGGAACTCGTCGGCGAACGGTGGGCCCTGCTCGTCGTCCGCGAGGTGTCGCTGGGCAATCACCGCTTCAGCGAGATCGCCCGCGGCACCGGCGCCCCACGCGACCGGCTGAGCGCCCGGCTCAGCGCCCTCGTCGCGGCCGGGGTGCTGGAGCGTCGTCCGTACAGCACCGCTCCGCCGCGGTCGGGCTACCACCTCACCGAGTCCGGCCGTGACCTGCTGCCGGTGCTCCAGGCACTGCTGCAGTGGGGCGACCGCTGGGTCGCCGACTCCCCGCCGGTCGAACTGCACCACTCCCCCGGCGCGCACGCCGACCACGTCGTCGACGCCGAGTGGATCTGCCGTACCTGCGGCGAACCGGTGAACGCCTCCCGCGTCCAGCGGGTGCTCACCCCTGCCGGCCGCGCACTGTCCGGACTGCCCCCAGAAGAGGACGACGATGACCGCTGAGGCCCCCGCCGAGCTGACCCTGCCCGAGGAATGGGGCGAGCCGCGCTCCCGCACGGTCATCTGGCACGACCCACTGATCACCGCCGCTGGCGCGCTCGAGCGGTCCGGGCTCGAGACGCTGCGGGCGCTGCGGGACGGCGTCCTGCCGCCGCCTCCCATCGTGGCCCTGATGCAGATGGACCTCGTCGCCGTCGAGGAGGGCCGTGTGGAGTTCAGCTGCCTGGTCGACGAGTCGGTCTACAACCCGATCGGCGTCGTCCACGGCGGCCTGGTCTGCACGCTGCTGGACACGGTCGCTGGATGCGCCGTGCACTCCACGCTCCCGCAGGGGTTCGGCTACACGTCGATCGAGCTGAAGGTGAACTACCTGCGCGCCGTGCACGCGACCAGCGGGCCGCTCACCGCGATCGGCCGGGTCGTGAAGCCCGGCCGACGGGTCGCCTTCGCCGAGGGCGAGGTCCTGGACGCCCAGGGCCGGACGGTGGCGACGGCCTCCAGTTCGCTGCTGGTCTTCCCGCTGCCGGGGAACTGAGCGGTCAGACCCGCTCGTCGGCCGCCTGGCGCTCCCGCAGCCACGCCCGCAGTTGCTCCGGCGGCAGCGGACGGCTGAGGTGGTAGCCCTGGACGACGTCGCAGCCGAGGCTGGTCAGCGCGTCCACGGTGGCCTGGTCCTCCGCGCCTTCGGCCACCAGCACCAGATCGAGTGCGTGGGCCAGCTGCAGGGTCGAAGTGACGATCGAGGCCGCTCGTGAACTGCCCGTCATCGCCGCCACGAACACCCGGTCCAGCTTGAGCTCGGTGACCGGGAGCGCGGCGAGGTAGGCCAGGCTGGAGTAGCCGGTGCCGTAGTCGTCGATGGAGACGCCGACGCCCGCGTCCCGCAGCCGGGACAGCACCCGCACCGCACGCTCCCGGTCCTCCATGAGGATGCTCTCGGTCACCTCGAGGATCAGGGCACGGGCCGGCAGGTCGAAGCGGCGCAGCAGCGCGGCCACCTCGTCGGGGAACTCGTCGTCGACCAGGTTGGACGGGCTGACGTTGACCGAGACGGTGAGCAAGCAGCCGTCGTCGGCCCACAGCCGGCACTGCGCCAGCGCCATCTCCACGACCGTCGAGGTCAGCCGGCTCATGAGCCCGGCGGACTCGGCGAGGTCGATGAAGGCGTCCGGGAAGAGCAGCCCGCGGCTCGGGTGCTGCCACCGGACCAGCGCCTCGACGCCGTCGACGACGCCGGAGGCCAGAGCGAGCTTGGGCTGGTAGTGCAGGACGAGCTCGCCGTCGGCGATGCCGCGCCGCAGTTGCTCGACCGCCTCGAGGCGGTGCCGCCCGTCGCCGTCGCGCTCCTCGTCGTAGACGGCGACGCCCGCGCGGGTCGCCTTCGCCGAGTACATGGCGAGGTCCGCCAACTGGAGCAGCTCCTCGGCCGTGACGGAGTGCTCGGGACCGATCGCGACCCCGACGCTGGCGTCGATGGTCAGGCTCATGCCGCCGACGCGGAAGGGGCGCTGCAGTTGGGCGCGCAGGCGCCGGGCCAGTGCCAGTGAGCCGGCTGCGTCCAGGTCGTCCACCACGACGACGAACTCGTCGCCGCCCAGGCGGGCGAGCAGGTCATCCTCGCGGAGCTCGCGGTTGAGCCGCGGCCCGACCTGCCGGAGCAGGGCGTCCCCGACGGCGTGGCCGAGCGAGTCGTTGATCTCCTTGAACCGGTCCAGGTCCACGACGACGACGGCCACGCCGCGGCCGCCGGCCAACCGGTCGTCCGCGGCCTCCAGTGCCTCGAAGACCGAGCGCCGGTTGGGCAGCCCGGTGAGCTCGTCGGTGCGGGCCTGCCGTCGGCTGTCGGCCAGCCCTTGGACCTCGCGGAAGGTGAGCGCGGTGCGGGCCAGCGCGGCCAGGACCGCACCGAAGGCCAGTGCGCCGGCCAGCGCGTCGCTCTCGTGGGCGTACCCCAGCAGCAGCAGGACCAGCGCGGCCAGCGCGCAGATACCGGGGACGACGAGCGCCCGCACGCCGTCCAGCCGGTTGGTGCCGCCCGCCCGGGGAGCCTGGCAGGCGGCCAGGCCGAAGCACAGGAAGGCGATCCCCCAGCCCATGTCGAGTGGTCCGCCGACCTCGTAGGTGCCCTGCACGACCCGGTAGGCGTACACGGTGTCGGTCAGCACGAAGAGCGCGGCGCCGCCGGTGAGGAAGCACCAGTTCGCACCGGCACCGCGGCCGATCACGGCCAGCGCCCCGGCGAGAAGGATCAGGAGCAGCAGGTCGGCGATCGGGTAGACGATGACGAGCGTGCTGCCGCCCCTGCCGTGCAGCGACCCGGCGAGGGCGAACGCCGTCGCGAACGCGGCGGCGGTCAGGCCGGTGACGATGCCGTCCAGCCACATGCTCGAGGTCAGCCGGCGCACCCGTGCACGCAGCAGAAGGAACAGGGCCACGCAGACCAGCGGGTAGAACGCCGTGAACCCGGCATCGAACCAGGCCGGGCGCTCGACGACGGGCAACCGACGGCTGTCGAGCTCGTAGCCCAGGGTGCCGACGAAGTAGGCGGCGACGGCACCGGCGAAGCACAGCCAGGCCCCGCGATCCTGCGGTGCCAGCAACGCCCGGCCGACGAGGAGCCCGACCAGGCCGACGAGGAACACCGCCTTACCACCGACCGCGAGGGTGCCCAGCACACCGGTGGCCCCGACGGCATGCGCCAGCAGCGACAGGGCGTAGGTCGTGCCCAGCGCACCGGCCAGGAGGCGGACGGCGAGCAGGGAGTGGTCGCCGCCCCGAGCCGGGACAGAGGTCTCCCCTCCGCCGCCGATCCGGTGCTTCCGCATGGGGTCCCATCGGCCGGACCGGCCCGTTTCTGCAGCCGTACGGGCCGAAATTCGCGCCCCCGTCCCCCGATGGGGGTCCGCCCGCGAGCGGCAGTCCGGTGACCTGCGGATGTTCCGAGCGGCACCGCCCACCCCGGCCGGGTGATGAGGGCCACGAGCGGGTTCAGCTCCGCCCCGGACCTGCCGTGGTCTCAGAGAAGTTGGCGGGCACAATGCCCGGGCACACAAGAGAAGGGCAGGGATGGACACCGAGGAAGGCAGCGCCGAGCTGCAGCCCGTCGGCGGGCTCGGCACGACTGCCCGGCGGCTCTGCCTCTCCGCCCTCATCGCGGTCCTGCTCGCCCTGTCCGCCGCGCTCATCCCGGGCTTCCTCGGCAAGCCGCCCTTCTTGACCGACTTCACCCTGCCGTGGTGGGCCATGGCCATCGCCTTCGCCTGCACCGAGACGTTCGTGCTCAACATCCAGGCACGGCGGGAGACCCAGACCATCTCCTTCAGCGAGCTGCCGCTCGTGCTCGGGCTCTTCTTCGCCTCTCCGCTCGCACTGCTTGCGGGGCGCATCCTGGCCTCGGCCGCGGTGATGATCGTCGTGCGGCGCTCGCCAGCCATGAAGATCACGCTCAACGTGGCCCTGCTCCTCGCCGAGACCAGCGTCGCCATCGCGCTGTTCACGGCGATCGCCCCCGGCGCCGCCTCGACCGGACCGCTCACCTGGCTGGCCGCCTACGCCGGTGCCCTGACCGGTGACGCGGTGGCCGCGATCGCCGTCGGTTGTGCCATCGCCGTCTACGACGGCAGCGTCAACCTCCGATCCCTCCTGACCGGCGCCGGCTCCCTCGCGGTCCCGGCGATGGGTGTCACGCTCGGCCTGATCGCCGTTCTGACCCTGGCCGCGTCCACCACAGCGGGGTGGCTCCTGCTCGCCTTCGGGATCCTGTCGCTGCTGGCCTTCCGCGCCTACGCGTCCCTGGCCGAGCGGCACCTGAACCTCGAACGCCTCTATCGGTTCAGCCGGGCCGTGAGCGGCGCCCCCGAGGTCGACGACGTGATCGGGAACGTCCTGGCCCAGGCCAAGGACCTGCTCCGATGCGAACAGGCCACCGTGGCGTTCCTCTCGGCCGACGGTGCGCGCGTCGACGTGATCCGTCACCGGCAGGGCGAGCCGCTGGCCCGCCGGGAGGAGTCGACGGACAGCCGGCACGCCTGGGTGATCCGGCACGTCATCGAGGGCGGCGAACCGCTGCTCGTGCCCAAGACCACCCGCGACGCGGCCGCCCGGGCATGGCTGGCGACCAACGGCCTGCGCGACGCGATCGTGGTCCCACTGAACGGCGGCGCCGCGAGCGTCGGCATCCTCGTCGTGGCCGACCGACTGGGCGACGTGAAGACCTTCGAACAGGACGACGTCCTGCTGCTGGAGACCGTGGCCAACCACGCCGGGGTCGCCCTGCGCAACGGTGAACTCATCGGGCAACTGCGGCACGACGCCCTGCACGACGCCCTCACCGGGCTGCCGAACCGTGCGTACATGCGGCAGGAACTGGCCGGCGCGCTGGCGGACGTCGCCGCGGGCCGCGCGCAGGGGGCCGCCGTCATGATTCTCGACCTCGACGAGTTCAAGGACGTCAACGACACCCTCGGGCACCACCAGGGCGACGACCTGCTCGTCGAGGTCGGCGCCCGACTGCTCACCGCCGTCGGCGACGCCGGCATCGTGGCGCGCTTGGGCGGCGACGAGTTCGCCGTCCTCCTCCCGGGCACGGTGGACGAGGAGCGGATCCTGCGTATCGGACGACGGGTCCTGCGCGCGCTCGAGCAGCCGGTGGCCCTCGACGGCCTGGAGGTCGAGGTCGGCGCGTCGATCGGGATCGCCTTCGCCCCCGCGCACGCCACCGAGTCCGCGGCCCTGCTCAAGTGCGCGGACCTGGCGATGTACGACGGGAAGTCGTCCTCGGCCCGTGGCCTGCGGATCTACCAGCCCGATCTGCACGCCACGACTCCGCGCCGGCTGACCCTGGTCTCCGAACTCCGCGGCGCACTGCAGAACGGCGAGATCCAGGTGCACGTCCAGCCCCAGGCCGAGCTGCGCTCGGGGCGGGTCGTGGGTGTCGAGGCCCTCGTCCGCTGGAACCACCCCGAGCTGGGCTGGGTCCCGCCCGACGAGTTCGTGCCCGTCGCGGAGCGCAGCGGCCTCATCGGCCTGCTCACCACGCGCGTGCTCGACGCCTCGTTGGCGGCGTGCGCGCACTGGCGGGCGGCCGGCCGGGACCTCGGCATCGCGGTGAACCTCTCCGCCCGCAGCCTGCAGGACACCGACCTGGTCGACGAGGTCTCGCGGCTGCTGCTGCGCCACGACGTCCCCGCCGACCGGCTCACGCTGGAGGTCACCGAGGGCTCGGTCATGGCCGACCCCACACGCGCCGTCGCACTGCTGCACCAACTGCGCGAACTCGGCGTGCGCCTCTCGGTCGACGACTTCGGCACCGGCTATTCGTCGCTGTCCTACCTGCAGCGGCTCCCGGTGCAGGAGGTCAAGATCGACCGCAGCTTCGTCGCGGATCTGCACACCGAGAACGAGAACGTGGCGATCGTGCGAGCGATCGTCGACCTCGGCCGGCACCTCGGCCTGGAGGTGGTCGCCGAGGGTGTCGAGGACGAGGCCACCTGGGCGCTGCTCGCCTCGATGAACTGCGACCTGGTGCAGGGCTGGCACCTGGCCCGGCCGATGCCGACCGGCGAGCTCCTCGGCTGGCTGTCCACCCGCGACCGCTCCCGGCACCGCGGCGGTCTGCGGGTCGTCTGACCCGTCCGGGTTCTCACCACGGAGGCCACCTCGTCACGGGGACCCCGCCGATGGCTGGTGCCGGGCCGGACCAACGTCGCGAGCGGCCGCTGCACCTCACGGATCTCGCCCCGCCGTACAGGCCCGGCTGGAGGCCCTCGACGAGCAGTCGCTCACCGAACCGGTGGCCCTGGGCGGAGCCCGAGGTCTACTTCACGACGTCGCACTTCAACGGGTATGCCGCCGTGCTCTGCCGTCTGGACGAGCTCGACGCCCGGTCGCTGACGGAACTCGTGACCGAGGCGTGGGCCTGCCGCGCGCCGAGGCGGCTGGTCGCAGAGCGCTTCGGCCCGGCCTGAGTCACGCGCGGGCTGCCGGTCGCAGAACCGGCCGCAACTCGCATCGTCGCAGTACGTTGGCTCTATCCGCTGAGGGCAGGTGGGGCCGATGGACATCCGGCTGGTGACTCCTGACGGCGTGCGCAGGCACAAGATCGACGACCTGCCCGACCTGCTGGCCCACGAGGACGGCGTGTTGTGGGTCGACATCCCGGAGGGCGATCCGGATGCGACCGCGGTGCTCACCGACGTGTTCGGCTTCCACACCATGGCGGTGCAGGACTGCGTCCAGCGCAATCCCCTACCGAAGGTGCATGTCTACCCCGACCACGTGTTCGTGGTCCTGCACGGGCCCGAGCCGGGTCTCGGTGGCCACATCCACTACGTGGAACTCGACCAGTTCGTGGGCGCGCGGTACCTCGTCACCGTGCACGGCCCGGTCAACCCCGCCGTGAACCCGGCGGCGGCAGGGGTGGAGACCGCCGCCGTCGGCGCCCGGCTGGACAGCGGACGGTTCCGCCCGGTCTCCGGCCCCGAGCTGTCCACCGCCATCGTCTCGGCGCTGAGCGGGCGGATGCGCGACCACCTCAGCACGCGGACGACGGACGTGTGGCGCTTCGAGCAGCAGGTGACCGCGGGCCAGCTGGGTGACGCCGAACAGTTCCTCGACGGGATGTTCCGCGTACGGCACGGGCTGCTGACCGTGCGGACGATGGCCTCGCTCAGCCATGAGGTCTACGGCCGGATGCATGCACTGAAGGCGTTCGGGACCGACGGGCAGGTCCTGCTCGAGAACAACCTGGACCAGTTCCAGCGGCTGGCCACCATGGCGCACAGCCAGGAGGACTACCTGCAGGGCGTGATCGAGTTCTACCAGACACGGACCAACACGAAGATGACGATCGCGGCCGAGCGGCTGGCGGTCATCGCCGCGGTCACCCTGCCGATCACCGCACTCTCGTCGGTGATGGGCATGAACGTCATCGTCAACTCGCGCAGCGATCCAGCCTTCATCGCCGCGCTCGTCGCCGGGATGGCCGTGCTCTCGGTCATCCTGCTCGTGTGGGCCAAGCGGCACGGCTGGTGGTGACACCGTGGCCGGCCGCCTTTTCTTGCGCGGTTCACCCGAGTGGGACCGCACGTTCATCGGCGTCGGCCACCGTCCCAGGGTCACATTCGGAGGACTCCCTGAGGGAAGAACCATGCGTCGAGAACTGTCCCGGCCGGCCCGCGTCCTCGCGGTCACGAGCGTGGTCCTCGGTGCGCTCGCCGCACCGGTATCGACCGCCTCGGCTGCGCCGGGTAACGCGCCCTCCACCTTCGCCGTGATCGGCGACATCCCCTACGGGACCGCGCAGATCGCGAACTTCCACAACGTCGTCGACCAGATCAACGCTGACCCGAAGGTGAGCTTCGTCGACCACCTCGGTGACATCAAGAGCGGGTCGAGCACCTGCGACGACGCCTACTTCGCGTTCATCCGCCAGCAGTTCGACCGATTCCAGGACCCGCTCGTCTACACCCCCGGCGACAACGAGTGGACCGATTGCCACCGAGCCAACAATGGCTCGTACAACCCACTCGAGCGCCTGCAGGCGGTGCGGAACACCTTCTTCGACCGCCCCGGCCGCACGCTCGGGCAGCAGAGCGTCGGGGTGTCCTCGCAGGCTCGCCGCGGCCTGCCCGAGAACGTCTCCTACACCCGCGCCGGCGTGGCGTTCGCGGCGCTGCACGTCGTGGGGAGCGACAACTCGCTGCTGCCCTGGACCGGCAACACCGCGCCGACACCGGAGCAGGCCGCCGAGGAGCAGCGCCGCACGCAGGGGGTCATCGACCTGATCAACCGCACCTTCGAGCAGGCCGAGGGGGCCCGGCGGGCGGTCGTGCTGATGATGCAGGCGGACATGTTCGACCCGACCGTCGGAACGCCGAACCAGAGCGACTACAGCGCCTTCACACCGATCGTGCGCACCGTCGCCCAGCGGGCCGCCGAGTTCGAGGGGCCGGTCTACCTGCTCAACGGCGACAGCCACCAGTACAACGCCGATCACCCGCTGGCCCCGGGCTCGTCGTGGCTCTCGTTCTACGGCGTCGACACGGCGGCCGACAACCTCACGCGGATCACCATCGACGGGGCGACGGGGGTCAACGACTACCTGCGGATGACGGTGAACCCGCGCAGCAGCCCGGTCCTGACCTGGGAGCGGGTGCCCTTCAGCTCGTGAGACCGCCGGCGGGGGCCGGCGGGAGGATGCGCTCGATCACCTCGGCGGGCATGAGCCCGGCCTTGCCGAAGCGCCGTGCGGCCTCGAGGAACTGCGGAGCGCTCGTGGCGAGGTCCTCCAGCATCTCCCTGGCCGCGTCCTCCCGGCCGGCCAGCGCAGCGACCACGGCCCGCCACATCAGCTGGTCGGGCTCGGTGACCGGGTCCATCGGGCGGAGCAGTTCGAGTTCGCGGTCGGCGGTGACCGGGTCGCCGTCGATCGCCTGCTGGAAGGCGCGGACGACGTCCTGGTAGCGGGCGCGCGTGACGAGGAGATCGGCCAGCGCGGCGACGGGATCGGTCGAGTCGTCCACCCGGAGGTCGACCACCGCGTCGTGCCAGGGCCGGCCGGTCGTGGTCGCCCGGATGACCATGATCGCCGCGGAGCGCCGTCCCCGGAAGTCGCCGCCGGCCTCCTCGGCCGCCTGCAGCGCACTGAGCAGGCGCTGGGCGAGCGGTCCACCGGAGTTCTCGAAGCGCTCGACCATGGTCTCCCAGACCAGCGGCGACGCGGCCATGTTGGCCAGGGCGACGCAGGTGTCGCCGATGAGGTGGCCGGCGGCATCGACGCAGTGGTCGCCGGTGTAGGCAGCCAGGTCACCGTTCACCCCGAGGACGGCGACCTGGCGGCGCTGCGGCTGCGGATCGACGCTGCTCAGCGCGGTGAGCACCTCCTGGGCGGTGAACCCGCCCTGCAGCAGGTCCAGGCCGACCGAGCCGTACATCGGCTCGGCCATCGACTGGGTGGCGATGACGCCGTGTCCGGGCAGGGCGAAGGGCACGCTGTTGCCGACGGCGAAGGCCTGCGACTGGGTGGCGACGCCCATCTCTCCGGTGTCGGGGTCGCGGGCGACGATCGAGTAGGTCACCCGACTGACCTACCCGGGTCACCCCCGGTCGGCAAACCCGGTCAGGCCGCCGGCAGCGCGCGGAGCAGCCGCGCACGCAGCGCCACCGCGGCCGCGACGTTGCCGTCGTCGTCCCGCTGACCGGTGATCTGCCGGCCCGGTCCGGCCACCGCGCGGGCCACCAACCGGGTCGCGGCGACCAGATCCCGGACGACGACGACGCCCGGACCGTCGTCGAGACACGTCCCCGCGTCTTCGCCGAGTCCCCGGGCAGCGGTCCGGGTGAGCGCCGAGAGCTCGACCAGCGCACGCCCGGCCGGCGTTCTCCCGGAGAAGAGGTCGGCGTCCCGCTCGGCACACGCGAGCAGGACGTCGTCCAGCACTGCCAGCAGCACGTCGGGCCAGGCGGTGGTCGACCCGGCGTCGGTTCGTTCCCTCGTGATCGTCATGGCGGCTCCTTGTCGAGGAGCCCACCGTCGCGCCGGGGCGTGTGACGAACCGTGTGACGCCAGGCCGGGCCCCGATCAGCCGCGCACGGGCTCCATCTCCATCGCCTCGGCGGTGAGGGTCACCGACCGCAGCCGGTCCTCGACCGTGGGCGCCTGGTGGGCGGTGATCAGCTCGTCGGCGTCGGCCCGCTTCCGGAATCGGTCGAGGTACTCCCCCACCTCGGCGGGCGTGCCGACGGCGGCGTAGGTGAGCATCTGGTCGACGTGCTGTGCCGCGCCCTGGGCCAGGAGCTGGTCGGCCTGCTCGTCGGTGAGCGCCTGCCCGCGGCCGAACAGGGCGATCGCGCGGGCCCGCCGTGACTCCACGAGCTGTTCCTGCGCCTGCTCCGAGGTGTCGGCGGCGAGGACGTTCACACCGGCGATGACGTACGGCTCGGAGAGCTGCGCGGAGGGGCGGAACTCGCGCCGGTAGGCGGCGACGGCGGACTCGAGCATCTGCGGCGCGAAGTGCGACGCGAACGCGTAGGGCAGCCCGAGCGCGGCGGCCAGCGTGGCACCGAACATGGACGAGCCCAGGATGTAGAGCGGTACCCGCGAGCCCTTGCCGGGGATCGCGTCGACGCCGGGCACGCGGGTCTCCCCGGCCAGGTAGGCCTGCAGTTCCAGCACGTCCTGGGGGAAGGTGTCGGCCGACTTGGGGTCGCGGCGCAGCGCGTACATCGTGTTCTGGTCGGAGCCTGGTGCGCGGCCCAGGCCGAGGTCGATCCGGCCGGGGTACATCGCATCGAGGGTGCCGAACTGCTCGGCGATGGTCAGCGGGGAATGGTTGGGCAGCATGACGCCACCGGCGCCGAGGCGGATCGTGTTCGTCTTCGCTCCGACGTGCGCGATGAGCACGCTGGTCGCCGACGAGGCGATCGACGTCATGTTGTGGTGCTCGGCGTACCAGACCCGCTTGTAGTCGTGCTCCTCCGCGCGCTGGGCGAGGGCGACGCTGGCGGCGATGCTGCTGCTCGCGGTATCGCCGCGGGCGATGGGTGCCAGGTCGAGGATGGACAACGGGATGCGCATTGGAGTGGTGCCCTTCGCTTGGTTACCCGGCCCAACGCGGTTGCCTCCGACGTGCTTCCCATGGTCCTCCGAAGTTGCCGGGACCGCGCAGATACACCTGTCTCGGCGCCCCGGGACGGGTGTAGAACGGCCCGCGTCACTGCGGGCCGGGCGGCCCGCCAGGGGGAGTCTCGAAGGAACGATCGTCAAGCAGACCTACCGCGTCGTGTCCGGGTTGATCGCCCTGGGCGTGCTCGTCCAGGCGGCGGATGTCGCCCTCGGCTGGTTCAGCGCCATCCACGACCTCGACAACGGTCGCGTGATCGACGAGAACTACGACGGCAACGCCGGCCACGTGCTGCACGGCTCGTGGGCCTCGACGTCATACCGGCGCTCGGGCTGATCCTGCTCGTCGTCTCCTTCTTCGCGGCGAAGACCGTCCCCGGCGCCCGCACGTGGGCCGGCATCGTCTTCGTCCTGATCCTCCTGCAGGTGACCCTGGCCTTCATCGCGCTCGGCGTCCCCATCGTCGGGGCCCTGCACGGCCTCAACGCGCTCGCCGTCCTCGGCGCCGCGGTGCGGGCGATGATGCTGACCCGCGACGACGGCGGCACCCGCCGCGACAGAGCACCGGCTCGTCGGTCCCGGAGGCCTCGCGTCCTGTCAACTGACGTCCGCCGTCGTTGGCGGCTGCTCGTCCCGGCGGTCGTCGCCGTCCTGCTCCTGAGCGGGCTCGGCTGGTACTGGTTCGTGAGACCTGGTGCAGGACGTCGTGCGGATGACGGTCGTCAACGACAGCGGCGACGTGCACCCGATGCACCTGCACCTGCACGGGCACCACGCAGCCGTCCTGTCCCGGGACGGCGTCCCTTGGACCGGCAGTCCGTGGCGGGTCGACTCGCTCGACGTCGCCGACGGCGAGACCTACGAGATCGCCTTCGTCGCGGACAACCCGGGCATCTGGAGATGGACCACTGCCACAATCTCGAGCACGCTCAGTACGGTCTCGTGGCGCACCTGGCCCATGCCGGCGTCAGCGAGCCCTACCGGGTCGGCGGCGGAACGGCCAACGAGCCGGAGTGACCCGTCCCGGACGGCGGAGGCCCGACGTCGACGGCGGCGTGCAGGAGCGCCTGGGCGGACCAGCGCATCAGCGCGAGGGCCTCGTCCCGCGGCAACGCGGCGACGTCGGTGAGCCAGACGAGGGCCTCGATCCCCGTGGCACTGCGGACGGCGAGGGCGAGCCGGTGCACCTGGTCGTCGGTGAGCCGGTCGCGGAGCGGCTCCAGGGCCTCCTCGATCCACCCGATGGCCCGGCCCTGACGCAGGGGCAACGCGGCCCGCTCGGCGTCCGGCAGTTCCAGGGAGAGCCGCAACATCGTGCGCTGCTGCTGCTCGGTGTCGCTGATGAGCTCGGTGAACCGCTCGACGACGTCCTGCAACCGCTCCCCCGGGTCGTTCGAGACGTCGGGCGACAGCAGGGAGGAAGCCACCGTTTCGGGGTGGGCCGCCACGAGCAGCGACCGCTGATTCGGGAAGTACCGGTAGGCCGTGGTCCTCGAGATGCCGGCCCGCTCCGCGGCGTGCTCCACCGTCGGCGCCGTCCCCAGCGTCACCAACTCGCGGGCCGCGTCGATCAGCGCCTGCCGGGTGCGCTGCTTCTGCCGCCATCTGCCGGTCGACATGCCGGTCTCGGTTGACACGCCGCTCACGGTACTGGAGTGTCCTTCATGGGATATTAGTCCCATAAAGGGTGGGTGACAGGAGGCCCGGCGATGACAGGTTCCGCAACGCTCCCGGCGATGGTCCGGGCGGCTGGAGACGGGCCCGAGCGGTGGTTCTACGGCGGCGGTGTACACACCTGGCTGGCCACCGCGGAGGAGACCGGGGGCGCGTTCCTGCTCTTCGAGGACGCGATGGACGCGGGCAAGAGGACGCCGCTGCACACCCATCCCGAGGCGGACGAGACGATGTACGTGCTGCACGGCGAGATCATCATGCACCTGGACGGCACCGACGAGCGCATCCGCGCCGGGGGTCTGGTCGTCGCTCCGCGCGGCCTGCCCCACGCATTCCTGGTCACCGCGGACGACACCCGGCTGCTCTGCCTGCAGACCCCGGGGTGCTGCCAGTCCTTCTACTTCGGGGCCAGCGAACCGCTCACGCCGGAGACGATCCGGGCCGTGGACTTCGACCGGATCCGGGCGTCCGGCGCCGCGAACGGCGGCATCGAGATCCTCGGCCCGCCACCGTTCCCTCAGTCCTAGCGACACCCCCCGACGGTCACCCGGGTCACACGGGCAACGTCACCACCCCGGGTGACCGCGCCGGCCGTGTTCGACGATCCGGGCCTCATCCGGTGGTAGAACGCGGCGTGCCTGCGAACCCGGCGCGGAAGGAACGGCGCGGCGAGGCCCGGCTGCCGGCCGCACTCGCCGTCCTGGCCGCCATCGCCCTCTACGCCTTGCTGCCCGAGACCCTCCTGGTGGTGCCCCGCTTCGTCATCCCCGGGCTCGGTCTCCTGCTGCTGGTGGCCCTCGTCGTGGTCAACCCCCGACGGCTCACCCGCCAGACGCGGCTCTCCCGGGTCGCCTCGCTCGGCCTCGTCGCCCTCATCGGCCTGGCGAACACCGTCGCCCTCGTCCTGCTGCTGCGCGCCCTGCTGGCCAGTGAGGTGCAGGACGGCCGGGCGTTGCTCACGGCGGCGCTGCAGGTGTGGTTGACGAACGTGATCGTGTTCGGCCTGGCCTTCTGGGAGCTGGACCGGGGCGGCCCGGTCGCCCGCACCCAGAAGCCGCGCGAACAGCTGAATCCCGCGGATTTCCGGTTCGCGCAGGACGAGGACCACGACACCGTCCACGAGGTCGCCGTCGGCTCCAGCAAGCTGGCGGACTGGGTGCCCGCCCTGCACGACTACCTCTACGTCTCGCTCACGAACTCCAGCGCGTTCAGCCCCACCGACACGATGCCGCTCACCGGCCGCGCGAAACTGCTCATGGGCCTGGAGTCCTCGAGCGCGCTGATCGTGTCGGTACTCGTCATCTCACGGGGCGTCGGCATCCTGCAGTAGCGCTGTCACACCTGCACCCCGGCGCGAGGCATGGGCCTACCGTGCCCGCTGACTCACCCGTCTCCGCCGTGCACCGGGTCCGGATGATCACGGGCAAGGACGGCGATCCGCTCGAGAGGTCGAGCTGCTCACCGAGTCGCTGATCAACAACGACGGCGTCCTGCGTGGAACAACGTGATCAAGCACGTCCCCGCCGAGTCCGTACTGAAGCTCGAGATCGGTGACCGCATCCGGCTCACCGCCGGCGACTTCGAGCGTCGCGACGGCCTTCCTCGCCGACCTCGAGCGGACATTCCTCTAGCGGCTCTGCAGCGCGTCGAGCGCGACGGCCATGCAGGCCGCGACGCGGAAGTCCAGGCGCGGATCGGGGACGGTCACCTCGTAACGGTCCCGAATGGCCTTCTGCCGTTCGCTGACCAGCACCGTCTGTCCGGTCTCGGTGTCGACGAAGTCGAAGTGGAAGATGAACGGCACCCAGATGTCGCCGATGTAAGGGATGAAGTCCCAGATCCGACGGAGGATGGCGATCACCGGGCGCCGTTCACGGCCGACGGCATTGATCCCGGGCGCCGACAGGTTCCAGGTCGAGCGCAGCAGGCTGGCGCCGAAGGCCTTGCTGAAGCAGCCGAGCACCTGGCCGTTCTCGTCGTACACGTCGTGCTCGGCGTGGACGTCGAGCCGCTGCCGCGCCTTGAAGGAGAACACCCGGCGGCTCTTGGACTCGTCGGCGAAGAAGATCACTTCTTCCTTGAGCTTCATCCGCTTCTGCTCGGCCAGCGCCATCAGCTGGCCTTCGCTGCCGTCGGGGTTCGCAGCACGGATCTCGTACCGGTTGACCATCACGGTGATCCGCTGCTTGACGAAGAACTTGGGCACGACCATCGCGGCCGGCTGCTGTCCTGAGGGCATGGTCACGGCGGTGTCTCCCGTACGGGTCGGCGATGGCAGGACGCCCATCCTGGCGTAAGACCGGGTGCCCGCCACGTTCCCCACGCGTGACGGGCAGCCCGGACGCCGTCAGCTGCCGTGCCGGTGCGCCAGTTCCTCGCCGGTCTGCGCCGGGTAGTCGGCCGCCCGCTCGAAGGGCATCTCCGGGTGCTTGCCCGGCGTGTGGTCGACCACCTCCGGGTGCACCTGCTCGTACTCGCTCTCCTCCGCGAGTTCCGCGCCCGTCTCGCTCGGGTAGTCCGACGCGATCTGAGGGGGGTTCAGCCCCGCCTCGTCCTGTGCGTCCGGGTGACCGTTCGTCGAGTCCTGCGCCATGACCGTCTCCTCTGTCTCGGATGTCCTCGCGCACCATGCCCACCAGGGGCTTCCGGTAGTCGCCCGGCATCGGCGGCCGACCGGGGCAGGGCTGCCGGCGGGGTGCGCACCGCCAGGCCCCTGCAGTTAGGGAGTTGCGGTCAGGCGAGCAGGGCGTCGAGGTCGGCCCGGATCTCCTCGGGCGTCACAGTGGGCTCGTAGCGGCGGACCACCTCGCCGTCGGGCGCGATGAGGAACTTGGTGAAGTTCCACTTGACGTCGTCCGTGCCGACCATCTCCGGCCGGTTGGTGCTGATGTGCTCCCACAGCCGGCCGGAGTCGGGCCCGAAGTCCCCAGGCGCCTCGGCGCGCAGGTAGGCGAACAACGGCTCGGCATCGGGACCGTTGACGTCGACCTTCTTCAGCACCGGGAAGGTGACGTCGTAGCTCACCGAGCAGAAGTCCTGGATCTCGGCGTCGGTGCCCGGCTCCTGCTCGCCGAACTGGTTGCAGGGGAACCCGAGGATCTCCAGGCCCCGTTCCCGGGACTCCCGGTAGAGCGCCTCCAGGCCCTCGTACTGCGGGGTCAGCCCGCACTTGCTGGCCACGTTGACCACGAGGACCACGCGGCCCTCGTAGTCGCGCAGCGACCGGTCGGTGCCATCGGCGGTGGTCACCGTGAAGTCATGGGCGTTCATGCGCGGGTCCTCTCGGCGGAGCGAGTTGTGGCGGAACGACGGGCAACGGCCGGAGGTTATCCCGGCACCCTTCCGGTAACCATGTCCGCAGGCCCGTTCTTCCGGCTATGGTCGGGACGGTGGGCGGAATCGCCCACCGCCGAGGAGGCCCACTGTGGAATACCGCCTGGAGGGACTGCCGCCGCTTCAGGAGCTGGACCCTGACGGCCGCGAACTCCTGTTCAAGGGCGGGCGCACGGTCTACGCGTTCGACGGCCGCCCCGTACCCGTCGAGACCCTGCAGTCCATCTGGGAGCTGGCCCGCTGGGGCCCGACGTCGGCGAACTCGCAGCCGCTCCGGGTCGTGTTCGTGAGCTCGCCGGAGGGCCGCCAGCGCCTCGCCGACACGGTGAACCGGGGCAACCGGGGCAAGGTGCTCTCCGCGGGAGCCACCGCGCTGCTCGCCACCGACGACCGCTTCCACGAGCACATGCCGACGGTCATGCCGCTGCGCCCGGACTTCCGGGAGCTGTGGGAGGAGGACGTCGAGACCCGTTCCGAGATCGGGCGGCTCAGCGCCGCGCTGCAGGCCGGCTACCTCATCCTGGCGGTGCGGGCCCACGGGCTGGCCGCCGGGCCGTTCTCCGGCTTCGACCCGGACGAGATCACCGCCGAGTTCATGCCCGACACCGGCTGGCGGGCGTTCATGGGGATCAACATCGGCTACCCGGCGTCCGAGGCCGCCCTCCCCCGGCTTCCCCGCATGGACGTCGACGACGTCGTCCGCTGGGCGTGACGGTGCCCGAGTCGAACGCCGCGGCCGACCCCACCGCCAACAAGGACCTCGTCCAGCGGTGGTTCGCCCTGGGGCTGTCCACTCCCGAGGCCCTCGAACTGGTCCGCGACGACGTGCGCTGGCATCTGCCACCGGCCCTCGCGGCGCTGTTGAAGGATGACGTCGGCGCGGCCGAAGGGCAGGACGGGCTGCGCTGGGTGACGCGCATGAGCGACGCGGTGTACTCCGAGCGGCGCCCGTCCGAGGTCGACTTCCTCATCGCCGACGGCGACTGGGTCGTGATGCAGATGGTGGTGAACTCCCGGCTGCACACCGGCGACTACCGCAACCGGTACTGCTTCACCATCCGCTGCGAGCAGGGCCGGATCGCCGAGATCTACGAGCACCTGGACTCGCTGCACTTCTTCCGCACGGCGCTCGACCCGCCGCAGGCGCTGTCCGGCGTCCGCGAGCGCATCGACAACTCGACGTGACCGGGGCCCGGCCGGGCAGCTGATCGTCAACGCCAGACGGATCGACACGGCCGACGGACGAGGCGTCCGTCGGCAGACCACGGGAGAGTCCATGCAGGCACTGCCGGCCACGGCGCCGGGACCGCGCGCTGCGGCGGACCCGCGAGCTGCCCGCCGCATGGTCGCGGTGCTGGCCTGCGCCACTGTCCTGATCGCACTCATGCAGACCATCCTCGTGCCGCTGCTGAGCACGCTTCCCCAGCTGCTCCACACGTCGCCGTCCAACGCGTCCTGGGCAGTGACCTCCACGCTGCTGACGGCGGCGATCGCCACCCCGATCAGCGGGCGGCTCGGCGACATGTTCGGCAAGCGCCGGGTGCTGCTCGCATGCCTGGTGCTGCTGACGCTCGGCTCGATCGTCGTCGCCCTCACGTCGCAGATCGGCTGGGTCGTCCTCGGCCGGTCGCTGCAGGGGGCGGCCTCGAGCATCCTGCCGCTGTCGATCGCGATCCTGCGCGAGGAGCTCCCGCGCGACCGGGTCCCCGGGGGCGTGGCACTGATCAGCGCCACCCTCGGCGTAGGCAGTTCGCTCGGGCTGCCCGTGGCCTCGGTGGTCGCCCAGAACCTCGACTGGCACTGGATCTTCGCCGGCACCGCCGTCCTCGGCGCCGCGGCGTTCGTGGCGGTGCTGCGGGTCGTCCCCGCGTCCCGCATCCGCACGCCGGGGCGGTTCGACTTCCTGGGCGCGCTCGGCCTGACCGTGGGCCTGCTGTTCCTGCTGCTGGTCGTCAGCAAGGGCCGGTCGTGGGGGTGGACCAGCCCGCTGGTGCTCGGGCTCGGCGTCGTCGGCGTGCTCGTTCTGGTCACCTGGGCCTGGTACCAGGCAACCCTGCGGGAACCCCTCGTGGACGTCCGCGTCTCGGCCCGACGACCGGTGCTGCTCACCAACCTCGCGTCGGTCATGGCCGGCTTCGCGATGATGGCGACCGGCCTCGTCCCGCCGCAGATCCTGCAGGCGCCCACCGGGACCGGCTACGGGCTGGGGCAGAGCATGGTGGCCGCGGGACTGTGTCTGGCACCGGCCGGCGTCGTCCAGATGCTGCTGTCCCCCGTCGCCGGCCGGATCGTCGTGCGGTTCGGCGCCCGGGTCACCCTGGTGCTCGGCCTGGCCACGATCACGGTGGGGTTCGGAGCCGCACTGCTGACCATGTCGGCCGTCTGGGGCATCGTCGTCTCCTCGCTGATCAACGGCGTGGGCATCGGGCTGTCGTTCGCCGCCATGCCGGTGCTGATCATGAGCGCGGTCCCGGTCAGCGAGTCAGCCGCTGCGAACGGGCTCAACACCCTGGCCCGCGCGGTCGGCGCCTCGGTGTCCAGCGCCATCGTGGGCCTGGTGCTGGCGAGCCTGACGATCGACCTCGGCGGCATCGCCCTGCCGACCCGCACGGCGTTCCAGGTGACCCTGCTCATCGGGGCGCTCGGCGGCCTGCTCGGCGTGGCCCTGGCCCTGTTCATCCCCCGCCCGCTCCCCGGCGGCGACGAGATCCCGGACGCCGCTCCCCCGGTCACCGAGCCCGCCCCGGCCCCGACGTCCAGCGAGCCGCTGACCGGTCGGGTCTACCCGTCCACGCCCTGACCCACCGCCCATTGACCCCGTGACCGGCCGAGCCGGTCCCCGCGCCGAAGGAGTCGCGCCGTGTCCGTTCACGTAGACCGGATCTTCCACACCACGCACATCGTCGAAGACATCACTCCCGTGTGGAAGAAGCACATGGAGGTCTTCGGGGCGCTCGCCTTCCGCGAGACGTACCTGGAGGCGCTCGACGTCGACATGCTCTGCATGTACATCGCCGACCACGGCTACGAGCCGATGGCGCCGCGCAGCGACCGGTCGCCGTTGATGGCCTACCTCAAGGCCTCGGGCAGCAGCATGCATTCGTTCGAGATGTACGTCGACGACCCGCGGGAAGCGGCCGCGGAGGTCCAGCGGCTCGGCGGGCAGGTCCTCGACGCGAGCGACACCTTCTTCATGTTCCACCCGCGGACGACCGGCGGGATCATCGTCCAGGCCGCCGCCGACGACCGGGACCCGCTCGGCATGACCGGCAACGACCCCTACTTCCTGCCGAGCTGGAACCCCGACTGGCTGGTGGGTCACGCGTCCGGGGTGCGACGCCTGGCCGCGATGGTCTTCGGCGTGCCGGACGTCGAGCGCTCGCGCGGCTTCTTCACCGAGATCCTCGACGGCAAGGACCTGGGCACCCAGCCGGCCGCCGACGGCACGGAGCGCCAGTTCGTCGACGTCGCCGGGGAGATCATCTGCCTCGGCGGGCCGGCGGCCGACGGCGACGACCCGTTCTCGCAGTACGCCGCCGCCCGGAACTCCTGCTTCTACGCGCTGTGCTGGCTGGTCTCCGATCTCGAGCAGACCGAGGCCTACCTGACCGCGCGCGGGCTGCGCATCACCCGGGAGGACTGCGGGCTCGGCTCCTTCGCCGTCGAGCCCGACGACATGTTCGGCGTCCGGCACGAGTTCACGACCGTCTCCTACCGCGCGGGAGACGGGAATGGCTGACGGCGGACCGCGCCTGTCCCACTCGGTCACCGTCGACGGCGTCGAGGTCCGCTACGGCATCCGCGGCGCGGGCGACCGGGACCTCCTGCTGGTGCACGGCAGCGGAGCGCACCACATGTGGTGGCACGCAGTGGCGCCGGAACTGGAGAAGACCTGGCGGGTGATCAGCGTCGACCTCAGCGGGCACGGGGACAGCGGGCACCGCGACGACTACGACGCCGCGACATGGGCCGAGGAGCTGATGGCCGTGCTCCGGGCGGCCGGTGCGCAGCGCCCCATCGTGGCCGCGCACAGCCTGGGTGGACGGGTGGCGCTGCTCGCGGTGAGTCGGTACCCGGAGGAGTTCGCCGGCCTGGTGCTGTTCGACGCCGGGATCTGGGCGCCCGACCATCTGCTCGACTCGCCGCTGCCCCCGCGCACCGCGCGACCGCCACGGCTCTATCCCACGCTCGAGGAAGCACGGGCGCGGTTCCGTCTCATGCCGCCGCAGCCGCAGCCGCCCGCGGAGATCCTCGACCCGGTGGCGGAGTACTCCATGCGAGCGGTCGAGGGCGGCTGGGTTTGGAAGCACGACGGCGGCGGTTTCCCGACGCTGTACGAGGAGGTCATCGAGCGCGCGGCGGCCACGGTCGCCGTCCCGGTGGCCTACGTCTCCGGCGGGGCGAGCAGCGTCGTCGACGATGCCCGGGCCGAGCGGGCGGCGTCGACCATCCCGAACGTGACGACGGTCCGGCTACCGGGCGTCCACCACCACCTCACCCTCGAGGTCCCCGAGTCGTGCGCTCGGCTCATCGACGAACTGGGCGGCCGGCAGCTGTCCCGGTCCACCTGACGGAGGCGCCATGAACGACGATTTCGCAGCACTGCTGGACATGGAGCAGACAGCGCCCGACCGGTTCGAGGCCGTACCGGCCGGAGAGGGCCATCTGTTCGGCGGATACACGCTGGCGCTGGCGCTGCGAGCGGCAGCCACGACCGTTGCCGATCACCTGCGGCCGCAGTCCCTGCATGCCTACTTCCTCGACCCCGGTCTCGCCGGCCGCCCGCTCACCATCGACGTCCAGCGGTGGCGCGACGGTCGCTCCTTCGCCGTCCGTCAGGTCGCCGTCGGCCAGAACGGTGGGACACCCCTGCTCGTGACGGCGTCCTTCCACGTCGGCGAGGAGGGCCCCGACTGGCACGAGACGCTCGCGGTTCCCCCGCCCGGCCCGGACGAACTGCGCACGGACGTCTCGATGCTGGGCGCCATCGATCCGGTGGAGTTCCGGCCGGTGGGCGGGCTGCGGGACGAGAAGCCCGCAGACCTGCTCCCGCGCATGCACCCCTACTGGGCCCGCCCCAGGCGGCCGCTCCCCAGCGACCCGATCCTGCACGCGTGCGCGCTGGCATTCGTCTCGGACTACATGGTGGTCTCCTCCGCGCAGGTGCTGGACGCTCCGGCGTCCGCCGACAGCGTGGTCGTCACGCTCGACCACGCGCTCTGGTTCCACCGCCCCGGCACCTACGACGACTGGCTGCTGTACTCCGCCGAGCCCGCGTCGGTCGCGTCCGGCCGCGGGCTCAGTCGCGGCTCGGTGCACGACCGGGACGGACGACTGCTGGCCTCGTTCAGCCAGGAGGCGCTGATCCGCCCGCCACGTCCGCGGTGACGACCGCGCGGAGGACGGCGAAGCTCTCGTCGAGCAGTTCGGCCAGGTCGCGCCGGCTGCTCAGCCATCCTGCGTAGGACCGTTCCAGGGCGATCGCGGCGAGTGCCGCAGCGGCGTAGCAGCGCTCGTCCGGGTGCTCCAGCGACCTGCGGGCGGCGAGAGCCTGGGCGACTGCGGCGTTGTGCTGGGCCGTGGCCCGGGTGTGGTGGCCGGCGAGCGTCGTGGATTCCCGCACCGCCCGGTAGTAGAGGCGGATGCGCTGCTTGAGCGGGGTGAGCAGGGGCGTCAGCGACCCGAGGGTGGCCGCCAGGGCGGCGAGGTCGCCGAGCTCGGCCGGTTGGTCGGGCAGGGCGCGGACGACGGCGCGGTTGAAGGCGTCCCCACCGAAGAGGAGGACCCGGTCCTTCGACTCGAAGTAGCGGAAGAAGGTCCGCGGCGAGACGCCGGCCCACTCGGTGATCTCCTCCACCGAGGTCGCGTCGTAACCCTTGGCTGCGAACAGCGACAGCGCTGCCTCGACCAGAGCCTGGCGGGTCTCCTCCCGGTGGGCGCTGCGGGCGTCCGGCCGCCTGTCAGCGGATCCGCCGGCCATGTCGCTCCCGGTCAGGCGCCGCTGGGCTCGGTCGACACGATCATCGCGCCGGCCTGCGGGCCGTGGGCGTTCCCGATCGCCGCGACCGTGGCGCCCGGGACCTGCCGCGGTCCGCACTCGCCGCGGAGCTGGAGCACCGCCTCGGTCAGGTGCGCCAGGCCGTGCAGGCGTCCCTCGGCGAGCTGACCGCCGTGGGTGTTCAACGGCATGCGGCCTCCGGGGTTGATCGTGCGTCCGCCGTCGACCCAGTCGCCGAACTCCCCGATGCCGCACATCTTCAGGGCCTCGACCCAGGAGATCGTGATGTGGGTGAAGCCGTCGTAGAGCTCCAGCAGGTCGACGTCGTCCGGGGTGAAGGAGGACCGCTCCCACAGCGTCTCGCCGCACCTGATCGTGCCGCCGAACAGGAAGTCGTCGCCCAGCGACCAGTCGGGCCTGCTGCCGGTGCCGAAGGCCATCGAGTCGATGTAGACCGGCTCCGTCGGCAGGTCGGCCGCCCGCTCGGCAGTGGTGATCACAGCCGCGCAGGCACCGTTGACGGGGAGGTCGCAGTCGAGCAGGTGCAGCGGCTCGGCGAGCATCCTCGAGTTGAGGTAGTCCTCCATGGTGACCTCCTTGCGGAGCACGGCGCGCTCGTTGTCCGCGCTCCACTTGCGGGCGTTGACCGCGATGTGGCCCCAGTCCTCGATCGACGCGCCGTACTCGTGCATGCGCCGCTGCATCCGCATGCCCATGGACGGGATCAGCGCCTGGACCCCGTAGATCAACGCTTCCGACATCCCGTTCGGGCCGGGTGCCGGCGGCGGCGGCACGGCGGCGATCGTGCCCGTGTTCCCGGCCGCTTGGGTGATGCAGCGGTACACGACGGCCGTCTCGCACATGCCGCTCGCCACGGCCATGTACGCCGCCATCGCGCTGGCCAGGCCCGAGGGTCCCGAACCCATGATGTCCTGGTAGACGACGAGGTTGTCGATGCCCAGGCCCTTCTGGACGTAGGTGCACATCGGGGAATCGGTCCCGAAGCTGTACTCGAAGATCCCGTCGACGTCCTTGCCGGTCACTCCGGCGTCCCGCATCGCGTTCTTCGACGCGATCAGGGCGAGGCGTTCCGGCGACGGAGTGATCCCGCCCCGGGTGATCTCGGAGTAACCGACCCCGCTCACGGCAACCTTGCGCATGCTGACGACCTCCGGACAGAGAAAAGAATGAGTGACGGCGTCAGGTGGCGCCGGAACCGTTCGCGAGCGCTAGGCCGGCATGAACTGCGGGATCAGCGTGCCGTCGCCGATGTCCTCGAAGGTGACCTGCACGGGCATGTCGATGCGCACGGCCTCCGGCTCGACGTCGACGATGTTCGTGTACATCCGGACACCGGGTGCGTCGTCGAGGTCGATCAGCGCGATGACGTACGGCGGCGTGAACGCCGGATGAAAGCCGTGCCGGACGATGGCGAACGAGTACACCGTGCCGCGGCCGGACACCTCGGAGTACCCGAGGTTCTCGGACTGGCAGTTCGTGCAGAGCGCCGACGGATAGTGGATGAACGTCGCACAGTCGGCGCACTGCTGGATGGCGAGCGTGCGCTTCTGCGCGGCCTCCCAGAACCCCTCCGACACGTCGTTGTAGTAGGGGTGGGGCCGGGGCGGGTTGAACTCCAGGTCAGCTGTCACGGACGGGCGTTCCCTCCGGGGTCGGACCGGCGACGTTCTGGCCGGTGGGCCGGTGCCTCGTCCCGCCATCCGCGTGCGGGCGATCTGACACTCGACTGCCAGGAACGTAGCCCTGCCGAGAGCTCGGTGACCAGCCCTTGCCGTATCGCCGGACGACCGATAGCCGACGACTGCCCGCGATGGTCGCTGGTGTCAGCACACTGCCACCACCGATGGCGCCGACGCTGCACCATCGGTGGGGAGGACGGGTTCAGACCCAGGGCGTCCCCGTGTCCCTGCTGCAGACCGGGCAGGCGTGCTCGTCGGCGCCCTCCGGGGGCCAGTCACCGACGATCACGTCCACCTCGACGCCGCACTCGGCCCGGAACGGGCCCTCCTTCCGCGCCGCAGCGGCGATCACGGCGTGACGCTCCCCGACCGGGCGACCGTCCGCGCCCGCCCGGCGCCCGATCACGTACTCGCTGTCACTCATGGGCACGGAGTACCACGGCGGGCCGCTCCCGGCGCCCGGAACGTCACCGGTGCCCGGCGGCGCTCGCTGGAAGAGGACCCCGCTGGAAGAGGACGTAGAGGTACAGCAGCGCCGGGATCAGGGCCACCGCGCCTGCGACCAGCGCGACGAGCACGGCCACCAGGGTCGGCCGGCCCGCGGCCGCCTCCTCGATGGTCAGCTCCGGGAGCAGCAGATACGGGTACTGGGCCACGGCCCAGCCGACGAGGATCGCGGTGACGGCGAGTGCCGACGTCGCCCGCGCCGCGACGTAGCGCCGGAGCGCGAGCAGCACGAGCGCAGCCAAGCCCGCCGCGATCGAGAGCACCACGACCGGCGCGGCCCGCCCGGTCAGACCGTCGAACAGCAGAGGGGCGTCGGCCCGGAGCACGAAGAGGCCGGCCAGGCCGACCAGGCCGGTGACCGTCGCGGTTCCGAGGGCGCGGAGACGGAACTGATCGGCAAGGTCGACGGCGCCTTCCCGGCGGGCGTCCGCGCAGAGGAACACCGCCGCGAGGTATGCGCAGACGAGCACGGCGAGCACTCCCCCGAGCACGGACGTCGGGTTGACCCAGCTGGTGACGACGTCGCCGGCCGCGATCCCCGGGGGGACCCGGCCCGACGCGACGCCGCCCACGACGGCACCGAGGAAATACGGGGTGACCAGGGAGGACAGCGCGAAGGATGCGCCGAGGAAACGGCGCATGCCCAGGGTGCTGATGCTCTTCCGGAACGCGAACGCGGCACCACGGGCGATCATCCCGAACGCGGCGAGCGTGAGCGGGATGTAGAGCGTGCTGACGACGGC
>JAOPUS010000027.1 GCA_025963345.1 Blastococcus sp.
CGCCGGCAGCCAGGGCGTCCCGGACGGCGTGCGCCCCGGGGAAGGCCGGCAGCAGCGCCGGGTGGGTGTTGATCAGCCGGCCGCCGAACGCGTCGAGGACGGCGGGGCCGACGATCTTCATGAAGCCCGCGGAGACGACCAGGTCCGGCTCGACGGCGGCGAGCTCGGCCGCCAGCGCGCGGTCCCAGGCTCCACGGTCGGGGTGGTCGGCGACGGCACACACGAAGGTCGGCAGACCACGGCGGCGGGCGGCCTCGAGACCCTCGGCGTCACGGTCGCTGCCGACGGCGACGACGGTCGCCGGATAGTCCGGATCGTCGGTCGCGGCCAGCAGCGCCGCGCACAACGACCCGGTCCCGGAGAGCAGGACGGCGATCCGGGCCCGCGGGGTGGGCAGCGCGGCGGGCACGGTCTCGACCCTAGCCGGGCGGGAAATGCCTCCGGTCGGGCCGGGTTCAGCCGAGCGACCGCCAGCGGGCCACGGTGGCGGCGATGGCCGCTGCGATCCCGCTCTGCGCGGCGACGGCGATGCCCGTGGCCAGGGCCGGGGCGCCGACCTGGGCCAGGCCGCCGTCCCCCAGCGAGCCACCGGCGACCCAGACCAGCGCGCCGCTCGCGACGCCGAGCAGCACGCCTGCCAGCACCCCGGTCAGGCCCGCGACGACCGACCCGCCGTCCTCGTCGCCGAACCAGCGGCCGACGGTCCTGCCGGCGACGAGGCCGGCGATGGCGGGCACCGCCTGCGACGCGAAGGCGATCAGCGGCACCGCCTGGGTGTCGGGCAGCGCCGCCAGCATCGGGAGCGCGGGGACGGCCCCCAGGGTCACCCCGTGCACCGAGACGAGCGTGCCGGACCCGACGAAGAACCCGGGACCGGCGGCGAGCCCGAGGACGGCGGCGGCCGCGTTCGGCAGCAGCAGCACCCCCAGGCCGAGGAGCCCGAGCGCCCCCGCGGCCGCACCGCCGAGGGAGCCCGAGAGGGTCGCGTAGCCGTGGGCATCGGAGGCCAGCGCGACGGCTACGACGGCGGTGCACAGCGCCATCGCGGTCAGCAGCCCGGCGAGCACACCGCGGAGCAGGGGGCGGGGGGCGCCCGGCAGCCGGTCCAGCGCCGCGTCGAGCAGGCCGGATTCCCGGCTGACCCCCCAGCCGACGGCGACGATCCCGAGGACGGCCGCACCAGCCACCGTCCGGAGCATCCCGACCTCGGCCCCGGGAGCGTCGACGGTCAGCGCCAGCACCACCATCAGCAGGACGTGCACGGCCACGACGAGCCCGGCGGCCCGGGCGGCATCCCCTCCGGCGGCCACGTCGTGCAGCCGGGCGAGCACCCGGCCGGCGCGCGAGAGCCCCCAGGCGATCGCGAACGTCAGCAGCAGTGGGGCCAGGACGAGCGGACCCGCGCCGATGTCCAGTTCCCCGCCCTGGGCGAGCAGCCACAGCCGGCCGGCCAGGGCGATCGAGTCGCCGGTGCCGAGGCCACCGGCGGGGTCCAGGGTCTGGACGACGACGAGAGCCAGTCCCAGCCCGGCCAGCCCGGCCAGGTCGACCGCCAGGGCGGCGGCCACCGCGAGCCAGCCGAGCGGCAGCGGTGGGTGTCCGGCTCCGCCACGCCGGGGCAGGCGTGCGAGCAGGGAGACCACGCACCCATGCTCGCAAGCCCGCGCACCGGATGGTCGGCGCACGCGCCGTGCACCCGGAAAGCGCGCCGGATCACCCCCGGCGCGCCCCCACGGAGAGCGACCCCTGACCCGGCACTCGGTGTTCGGGTGCCGGGTCAGGGGCCGTCAGATGCTGCGGTTCAGCTTCCGGCAGGACGGTTCGGGGCGCCCGGACCCTCTCCCGAGGGGGTCGAGCCGCCGGGCGCGGGCGGGCCACCGGGTGCCGGCGGGCCCCCTGCCGGCGGGCCGTACGACGGCGGAGGACCGCCGGGAGCCGGCGGGGGTGGCGGCGGCGGCGCGTACTGCTGCTGCGGCGGCTGGCCGTAGGGCTGGGCCGGCTGGCCGTAGGGCTGGGCGGGCTGGCCGTAGGAACCCTGGCCGAACTGCTGCCCCTGCTGCTGGCCGTAGCCCGGAGCCGGCTGGTTGGCCCACTGGGCGGCACCGGCCAGGCCCCCCGGCAGGGCCGGGCGGTTGCGCAGCTCGGGGAGCAGCGCGAGGACGGAGAAGACCAGGATGGCGGTCGCCGTGAGCATGCCGAGCAGAGCCCAGACCGAGAAGTCCACGTTGAAGGTGTCCAGCCAGGCGAACAGCGTGAGCACGAAGCCCAGCGCGGCCAGCGCAACCGTGATCCAGGAGCGCGGGAAACCGAGCTTGAGGTCGGTGAAGGCCGGGAGCAGCGCCCACGCCGTCGCCAGCACGAAGAGGAAGAACGCCGTCTTCACGTTCCCCGCCTGCCAGCCGCTCAGGCTGAACCCGAAGAAGTCCTGGCCGAAGCTGTACCACGGGAAGAAGCTGAGGATCAGGTAGAGCAGGGTGCCGCCCGCGATGACGTAGGAGGCCATCGTGAGCTTCTTGGGGTCGAACGAGACGCCTCCCCCGGTGCCCTTCGGCTGCCCGAACGGGTTGTGCCCGTACTGCTGCTGCGGGGGCTGGCCGTAGCCGGGCGGGGGTCCGTATCCCTGCGGAGGCTGCTGTCCGTACCCGTGCGGGGGCTGCTGGGCATAGCCCGGCGGCGGACCGGGCGGCGGCTGGCCATAGGACGGAGGCGGCTGCTGCCCGTATCCCGGCGGCGGCGGCTGGCCGTACCCGGGCGGGGGCTGCTGCCCGGGCTCCGGGGGCTGACCGCCCATGGGCGGCTGCGGAGGCTGGCTGGACGTCATCGCAGGGCTCTCCTTGCAGAGCGTCGGGTGTGCGAGCCGCATGGTGGTCGCTCGGGAGGCCCGGCCGCAACATCGGCGCGCCCGTCGTCCCCCGTCCGTGATCATCCTCCGACCCCGGAGACATCGCTGCCCGGCGCCCTCGATGAGGACGCCGGGCGGCGAGACGAACTGAGCAGGCGCGTCAGGCGCCGACGATCTCCCGCATGAGACGGGCGGTCTCCGACGGCGTCTTGCCCACGCGCACACCGGCGGCCTCGAGGGCCTCCTGCTTCGCCTGGGCGGTACCCGACGAGCCGGACACGATGGCGCCGGCGTGGCCCATGGTCTTGCCCTCGGGCGCGGTGAACCCGGCCACGTAACCGACGACCGGCTTGGTGACATTGGCCTTGATGAAGTCCGCGGCCCGCTCCTCGGCGTCGCCACCGATCTCACCGATCATCACGATGGCCTCGGTCTCCGGGTCGTCCTGGAAGGCCTGCAGGCAGT
>JAOPUS010000066.1 GCA_025963345.1 Blastococcus sp.
GTCATGCGGGGTGGGGCTCCGATACAGCTCGGAGCGCGTCCCGTGGAAAAGGAAGGCGACGGCGGTGCGCCGGCGTTCCTACTGGCGATCAGCTGCGCCCAGAGATGGAACGCGGGATCTGCACGGATGCGCTCATGCCCGGACAAACCGTCCGGGAGGATGACCGGCCTGTATGCCGGTACGCCTAGGTTAGCAGCGAAGATCGCCCGGGGATTCCCGCGAGGGGGGTGGCGGCGGTCACCCCACCCCCCGGGGTCAGCCGCACAGGGTCGCGTATCCCGGACGGACCACGTCGGTGAGCAGGCGTTTCCGGTCGGGCTCGGGGATGAATGCGGCGGCCAGCGCGCGCTCGGTCACCGCCTGCACGTCGTCCCAGGACCAGCCGAACGTGGTCGCGACGTCGGCGATCTCACTGCTGGCGGAGACCCCGCTCATCAGCCGGTTGTCGGTGTTGACCGTGACGGCGAAGCCGAGCCGGTGCAACCGGTCGACCGGATGGGCGGCCAGCGACGCGTACGCGCCGGTCTGCACGTTGGACGACGGCGCGATCTCGAGGGTCACCTGCTCGTCCAGGACCCGCTGCGCCAGCGGTCCGAGCGTGCCGTCCTCGGCCACCTCGTCGGCGATCCGCACGCCGTGGCCCAGCCGCTCGGCATGGGCGCCGTCCAGGGCGGCACGGATGCTGTCGACACCGGCAGCCTCGCCTGCGTGGATGGTGCGGTGCGCGTGCTCCCTGTCGAGCAGGACGATCGCGGCCGGCACGCGGTCGGGCGGGAAGCCGATCTCGGGCCCGGCCAGGTCGAAGCCGGCCACCCCCGCGTCCCGGTACCGCACGACGAGCCCGGCGACCTCTTCCCAGCGGTCGGCCTGGCGCATCGCGCACAGCAGCGCCCCGACGCTGATCGGCGTCCCCGCAGCGGTGGCCTCCGCGCTGCCGGCGGCGAAGCCGGCGACCATCGCCTCGACCACCGCCTCGATCGCGAGCCCCTGCGCGGTCGACAGCTCGGGGGCGAACCGCACCTCGGCGTAGACGACCCCGTCCGCGGCCAGGTCGAGCGCGCACTCCCGTGCCACCCGGTGGATGGCGTCGGGGTGCTGCATCACGCCGACGGTGTGGGCGAAGGTCTCCAGGTACTGGACGAGCGAGCCGGAGTCCGCCGCCTGCCGGAACCAGGTGCCGAGGCTGTCCGGGTCGGTGGCCGGCAGGTCGCGGTAGCCGTACTGGTCGGCGAGCTCCAGCACCGTCCGGGGGCGCAGGCCGCCGTCCAGGTGGTCGTGCAGCAGGACTTTGGGAGCGCGGGCGACGTTCTCGGCAGTCAGCGGTGCAGGCACCGAGGGAACGTAACTCAGCTCGCGGCGCGGTCCTGCCAGCGGAAGGTCGCGACACAGAGAAGCAGCCCGGCGATGCACCACAGCCCCAGCACGATGGCCACCCGGCCCAGCTCCCAGGAGCCCGCCGGTTCCTCGGTCGCCAGGAAGTCGGGGAGGAAGACCGATCGCAGGCCCTGTGCCATCCACTTCAGCGGGAAGAACGAGGCGATCGTCTGCATCCAGACCGGCACCTGGCTGAACTGGAAGAAGACGCCGGAGATGAACTGCAGCACCAGTGCGATCGGGGTGACCATCGCCGAGGCGGAACGGCCGTTCTTGGCCAGGCTGGAGACGGCGATGCCGAGCAGCGTGCAGGACGCCGAGCCCAGGGCCGCGACCCAGAGGAACGTGAACCAGTCGCTGCCCGACGGCAGGTCGATGCCGTAGGCGAGGACGCCGACCGCGAGCAGGATCAGCACGATCAACACGGTGACGGCCAGGACCTGGACGATCTTCCCGACGAAGTAGGCGCTCTTCGGCATCGGCGTCCCGACCAGGCTCTTCAGCGTCCCGTCGGACCGTTCCGTGGCGATGCTGATCGCCATGTTCTGCAGGCTGGCGCCGAGGATGCCCGCGGCGATGATCCCGGCCATGAAGTACTGGGTGAAGGTGACGCCGCCGCCGATGTCGTAGTCGAGGACGGCCCCGAACACCACCAGCAGGATCACCGGGAACGCCAGCGTGAACACGACCGACTCGCGCTGCCGGAAGAACTCCTTGAGCTCCACCGAGCCCCGGGTCCGGTACACGGTGGCGAGGGACGGCAGGGCGGCGTCCGCGCGGTTCGTCGTGGTGGTCATGAGGGCTCACCGATCATCTGCAGGTAGACGTCCTCGAGGGTCGGCCGGGCGACGGCCAGGTCGGGCACCTCGCCGGGGAACCGGCCGGCCAGGTCGCGCACGAACGCCGTCGGGGTGCTGGTGGCCTCGCTACGACGGGCCCCGTCCTCGCTCCAGCTGACCACGGCCGGCGCTGTCTCCCGGCCACCCAGCGCAGAGGGGACGGCGACCTCGATGAGGCGGCCCCGAGCGATGACGCCCACCCGGTCGGCGAGTGCCTCGGCCTCGTCCAGGTAGTGCGTGGTGAGCAGCATCGTGGTGCCCAGCTGGCGCAGCGTCCGGATCAGCGACCAGAACTGCCGGCGGGCTTCGGGGTCGAAGCCGGTCGTGGGCTCGTCGAGGAACAGCAGCGTGGGCCGCCCGACGATGCCCAGTGCGACGTCGAGTCGGCGGCGCTGGCCACCGGACAGCGTCTTCGCCCGCGACTTCGCCTTCTCGGTGAGGCCGACGAGCGCCAGGACCTCGTCGGCGTCACGGGGATTGGGGTAGTAGGAGGCCTGGGCCTGCAGCAGCTCCCGGCAGGTCAGCTGGCTGTCACCGGCGCCGGACTGCAGCACGATGCCGAGCTGCGCCTTCCAGCGGCGGCCGCCGTCCGACGGGTCCTCCCCGAGCACCCGGACCTCACCGGCGTCGGGCTTGCGGTAGCCCTCGCAGATCTCGACCGTCGTCGTCTTGCCCGCGCCGTTGGGACCGAGCAGGGCGAAGATCTCGCCGCGGCGGATGTCGAGGTCGAGGCCGTCGACCGCGACGAAGTCCCCGTACCGCTTGACCAGCCCGCGGACGGAGATCGCGGCGGCCGGATCGAGCGGGTCCCCGGGCTGCGGCCAGTCCCGGACGGCCGGGACCGCGGAGGTCGATGTCACGAGGAGACAGTCTCCCCCCTCCGCCTGAGTGCCCTGCGTCTCCCCCGCGATCATGAAGTTTGCGGGGCGACACACCGGCCCGTGGCCGCGTGTCGCCACCGCAACTTCATGATCGTTGCGGAACTCAGGCGGTGATCCGGTCCAGGATCAGTGGCAGGGGCTGGTCGTCGGTGTCGACGCCGAACGCGCCCTCGAGCGCCTCCAACGCCCGCGGGATGCGCGCGGCGTCGTCGGTCTGCAGCTCCAGGAGCGGCTGACCGGCGGTCACCTTCTCCCCCACCCCGGCCCACCAGACGACGCCGGCCGCGGCCGACACCGGATCCTCCTTGCGGGCCCGCCCGGCACCCAGCCGCCAGGCGGCCACCCCGAGGGAGAAGGCGTCGAGTCTCGTCAGGGTGCCGGTCGCCGGCGCCGTCACGACGTGCGTCTCCGCCGGCTTCGGCAGCGGCGCGTCCGGGTCCCCGCCCTGTGCGGCGATCATGCGGCGCCAGACGTCCATGGCGCGGCCGTCGGCCAGCGCCTCCGCCGGATCGACGTCCGAACGGCCCGCCCCTGCGAGCATCTCCCGAGCCAGCGCGAGGGTGAGTTCGACGACGTCGGCCGGCCCGCCGCCGGCGAGCACCTCCACCGACTCGGCCACCTCGACGGCGTTGCCGGCGCTGCGGCCCAGCGGCCGGTCCATCGCCGTCACCAGCGCCACGGTGCGCACCCCGGCCGCCTCGCCCAGGCCGACCATGGTCCGGGCCAGCTCCCGGGAGGCGTCCGGGTCCTTCATGAAGGCGCCCGAGCCGGTCTTCACGTCCAGGACCAGCACGTCGGCCCCCTCGGCGATCTTCTTGCTCATGATCGAGCTGGCGATCAGCGGGATCGACTCCACGGTGCCGGTGACGTCGCGGAGCGCGTAGAGCTTCTTGTCCGCCGGCGCGAGATCGTTGCCCGCCGCGCAGATGACCGCGCCGACCTCGCGCAGCTGCCGGAGATAGGCGTCCTCGTGCACGTCGGCCCGCCAGCCCGGGATCGACTCCAGCTTGTCCAGCGTGCCCCCGGTGTGGCCCAGGCCCCGGCCGGACAGCTGCGGCACCGCGACGCCGCAGGCGGCGACCAACGGCGCCAGCGGCAGGGTGATCTTGTCGCCCACCCCGCCCGTGGAGTGCTTGTCGGCGGTGGGCCGGCCGAGCGAGGAGAGGTCCTTGCGCTCACCCGAGTCGATCATCGCCTGGGTCCAGGCGGCGAGTTCGTCCGGCGACATCCCGCGGAAGAAGACCGCCATGAGGAGGGCGCTCATCTGCTCGTCCGGGACGGCGCCCCGCGTGTAGGCGTCGATCACCCAGCGGATCTGCTCCGGCGACAGCCGGCCGCCGTCCCGCTTGGTGCGCAGCACATCGATGGCGTCCATCAGGCGTCCCGCTCCGCGGCAGCGACCAGGTCCTCGGGACCGAAGGCGTCCGGCAGCACCTCGCGCATCGGCACGATGCCGAGCGAGACCGTCTCGATGAGCATGTCGGCCCCACCGTGCTCCCACAGCAGCTGCCGACAGCGCCCGCAGGGCATCAGCGGCTGCCCGTCGCCACCCACGCAGGCGACGGCGACCAGCCGGCCCCCGCCGGTGCGTGCGAGGTCGCTGACCATGCCGCACTCGGCGCACAGGCCCAGCCCGTAGGAGGCGTTCTCCACGTTGCAGCCGGTGACCAGCCGCCCGTCGTCCACGAGTCCGGCCACGCCCACGGGGAACTGCGAATAGGGCGCGTAGGCATGCGTCATGGCTTCCCGGGCGGCGCTCCGGAGCGCCGCCCAGTCGATCTCCGGCACTAGCTCTCTCCTCGTCGGTAGACCAGCCCGTCGGCTTGCGGCATGCGCAACCTCTGGGAGGCCAGCGACAAGACAAGCAGCGTGGTCAGGTGGGGCGTGAAGGACACGATGCCCGGCGGCAGCTCGTCGATGGTGAGGTAGCCGGCGAGCGCGACACCGGCGACGACAGCAGCCAGTACCGCCTGCAGCGTCCGGCGGCGCGTCGCCTGCCACACCGCGACCGCGGCGAGCATGAAGGCGACCAGCAGCAGCAGCGCGACGACCGCCGTCCGGCTGCGCAGCTGCAGGGCGTCGGCGTAGCCGAAGAGGCCCGCACCGGCGGCCAGGCCACCCGGCCGCCAGTTGCCGAAGATCAGCGCGGCCAGACCGATGAAGCCGCGGCCGTTGGTCTGGTTCTCCCGGTAGATGCCGGCGATGAAGACCAGGAACACGCCACCCAGGCCGGCCAGCCCACCGGAGATGATCACCGCGATGTACTTCATCCGGTAGACCGGGACACCGAGGGAGTCCGCCGCCGCCGGATTCTCCCCGCACGAGCGCAGCCGCAGCCCGAAGGACGTGCGCCAGAGCACCAGGTAGGTCACGGGGATGAGCAGCACGGCGAGCACGGTCACGACGGCCACACCGCTGGTCACCCCCCGCAGCACTCCGGCGAGGTCGCTGAGCAGGAACCAGTGCTTCTGCTCGAGGTCACCCAGCAGGTCCGGCCCGGAGGACAGCACCGGCAGCGAGAACGACGGCGGCTTGCTCGAGACCGGTGGCGACTGCGTGACGCCGCCGCCGGCCGGGTTGTCGGTGTAGAAGAGCTCGGAGAGGAAGCGGGCCACCCCGGCGGCCAGGATGTTGATGGCGACACCGGAGACCACGTGGTCGACCCCGAAGGTCACGGTGGCCAGCGCGTGCAGCAGCCCGCCCAGGGCACCGAAGAGCACGCCGCCCACCAGGGCGGCCCCCCAGCCCCACTGGTAGCCGGCGAACCCGGCCCCCCAGGTGCCGAGGATCATCATTCCCTCGAGACCGATGTTGACCACGCCGGCGCGTTCGGAGAAGAGCCCGCCCAGGGCGGCCAGCCCGATCGGCACGGCCAGCAGCAGCGCCGCCGACATCGTCGACGACGACGTCAGCGCCTCCTCGCCGCTGAGCGTCCGGACGATCGAGAACAGCACCAGCCCGCCCAGGATCAGCCAGGTGATCCGCCGGGCCTTCCCGCCGCCGGTCAGCAGGTCGGTGATCGGTCCGCGGCTGGGCCGCGTCTCCGTCGTCTGCACGATGGTCATGCCTGCGCCCCCTGCCGCTGGTCGGTACTGCCCGGGGGCGGGGTCGGGACCACGCCGGTGCTGCCGTCACCGGCGGTCGGACCGCCGGCCGGTGCCGCGGACCCGCCGGCAGCCGAGCGGCGGGCCACCCGCCGCGCGATCTCGTTGGCCACGACGACGGCGAGCACGATCGTGCCCTGGACGATCGTCACGACCGAGGACGGGTAGTCGGCGATCTGCAGCGGGACCAGCGACCGGTCGAGGAAGGCGAACAGCAGCGCCGCGAGGGCGATGCCGAGCGGCTTGTTGCGGCCCAGCAGCGCCACGGCGATCCCGAGGAAGCCCAGCCCGGCGGTGAAGTCGGTCGTGTACGAGTGGGTGTTCCCGAGCAGGTCCGGCAGGCCGATGAGGCCGGCGACCGCACCCGAGAGCAGCATCGTCTTGATGACCATCGAGCGGGCGTTCACGCCGCTCGCACTGGCCGCCGACGGCGACATCCCGCTGGCCTTCAGGTCGAAACCGAACCGCGTGCGGTTGAGCAGGACGGCGATCAGGATGCCGACCACCGCGGCGACCAGCAGGAAGCCGTAGAGCTGGCGCGGCGGGTTCGCCAGGCCGAAGACGTCGAAGATCCCGTTGAGCCCCGGCATCTGGCCCGACGGCGGGATGTCCGCGGTGGCGATGATCGACGCACCCTCGGGGCTCCCCCGGAACGGCCCGGTGAGCAGGTAGGACGCCGTCCCGAGGGCGATGAAGTTCAGCATGATCGAGCTGATGACCTCGCTCACCCCCCGGGTCACCTTGAGCACCGCGACGATGCCCGCCCAGAACGCGGCGACGACCATGGCCACCACGATGATCAGCCCGATGTGCAGTGGGGCCGGCAGGCTCACCGCAGCGCCCACGGCAGCCGCGACGATCGTGGCGAGCCGGTACTGACCCTCCACGCCGATGTTGAACAGGCCCATGCGGAAGGCGATCGCCACCGCGAGACCGGCCAGGAACAGCGGGATGGCACGGTTGACGATCACCACCATGGCGGTGACCTGCTGGCTGGGGCTGTCCCCGAAGTTCAGCATCACGCTGAAGACGTCGAACGGGTTCACCGCCAGGGCGGCCATGACCGCCGAGGAGATGACCAGCGCGACGACGACGGCCAGGACGGGCGCGAGCAGGGCCGGTCCGAGCCGGCGAAGGGCGTTCATGCGGCACCCGCCGTCCCGTGTGCCCCGGTCATGTGGCCGCCGAGCTGCTCGGGCGTGCACGAGGCGGGGTCGAGCGTGCCGACCAGCCGGCCGCGCAGCATCACGTGCAGCGTGTCCGACAGCCCGATCAGCTCGTCGAGGTCGGCCGAGATCAGCAGGATCGCCATCCCTTCGGCTCGTGCGTCCTTGAGCAGTTCCCAGATCGCCGCCTGGGCGCCGACGTCCACCCCGCGCGTGGGATGGGCGGCGACCAGCAGCCGCGGCTTCGACTCCATCTCGCGGCCGACGATCAGCTTCTGCTGGTTGCCACCGGACAGCGCGAGCGCGAGGGTGTCCGGGCCCGGTGCGCGGACGTCGTAGTCCTTCATGATCCGCTCGGTGTCGGCCCGAGCGGCCGTGCGGTCGATGAACCAGCCCTTGGCCGCCGGCGGCCGGGTCTGGTGACCGAGGATGCGGTTCTCCCAGAGCGTGCCCTCGAGCAGCATCCCCTGGCGGTGCCGGTCCTCGGGGATGAACCCGAAGCCCGCCTCCCGGCGGGCCCGGGTGCTCCAGGCGGTGATGTCCTGGTCGCCCACCAGGACGCTGCCGGCCGCGAGCGGCCGCAGGCCCATGACGGCGTCGACCAGTTCCGCCTGCCCGTTGCCCTCCACCCCGGCGATGCCCACGACCTCGCCCTCGCGGACGGTGAGGTCGACGTGGTCGACAGCGGGCCGTCCGCCCGGGGTCGACACGGTCACGCCCCGCAGCTCGAGGACGACGGTGTCACGGACGGTGGACGTCCGCGTCTCCGGCGAGGGCAGCTCGGAGCCGACCATCATCTCGGCCAGCTGGCGGGCGGTCGTCGTCTTCGGGTCGACCTCGCCCACGGTGGTGCCGCGGCGGATGACGGTGATCGAGTCGGCGACCTTGCGGACCTCGTCGAGCTTGTGCGAGATGAAGATGACGGTGAGGCCCTCGCGCTTGAGCTCGGCGAGATTGCCGAACAGCTCGTCGACCTCCTGCGGCACGAGGACGGCGGTGGGCTCGTCGAGGATCAGCGTGGTCGCGCCGCGGTAGAGCACTTTGGCGATCTCGACGCGCTGCCGGTCGCCGACACCGAGGTGCTCGACGAGCTCGTCGGGGTCGAGGTCGAGGGCGTACCGCTCGGAGATCTCGCGGATCCGACGGCGCCCCTCGGCGAGATCCAGCCGGCCGCCTCGCGTGGGCTCGCTGCCCAGCACGATGTTCTCCAGGACCGTGAAGTTGTCGGCCAGCATGAAGTGCTGGTGGACCATGCCGATCCCGGCATCGATCGCGTCCGCAGGGCTACGGAAGGTGACCTCGCGGCCGTCGAGCAGGATCGTGCCCTCGTCCGGGCGGTGCATCCCGTAGAGGGTCTTCATCAGGGTCGACTTGCCGGCCCCGTTCTCACCGACGATCGCGTGCACCTCACCCCGGCGCACCCGCAGCTCGATGTTCCGGTTGGCGACGACGCCGGGGAAGCGCTTGGTGATTCCGCGCAGCTCCACTGCATACGGGGCGCCCTGGGCGGGCGCCCCCGCACCGGGGCTGCCACCGGTCACTCCTGGTGCGGCCATCGTCGGCCTCTCCCTCGGGTGCGCACGCGGGGTACGCGGCGCACGTCTGCTCGTCTGCATCGCCGAACGGCGGGGTCGACCGTCGTCACGGGGTCGCCCGCGACCGGGCGCTACGTCGGGTGCGCACGGCATTCGGGCTGGCCGCATGATCCCGCACCCGGGGGGCCTGCTGGACGTCCGGCCCGGTTTTCCGCGGAAGGGAGTCCGTCACCACGACGGCGGGCCCGGGCGTGGTGCGCCCGGACCCGCCGTCGTGGTGACCACCGATGCCAGACGCGGGCCCGCTCACCGTGGGCCCGCGTCCTGAGATCAGCGGGTGGTCGGGACCTTGATCTCGCCGGCGATGATCTTCTTGCGGTAGTCGTCGATCTTGCCCTGGATGTCGTCGATGAATCCGCCCGACTTGGCCAGGCCGACACCGTCGGTGGACAGGTCGTTGATGACGTCCTTGCCGCCGGCGACCGTGCCGTCGACGAAGTCACCGATGTAGGCCTCGACCGCGTTGTCCACGCGCTTGAGCATCGACGTCATGATCACGGCCTTGAGGGTCTGGTCGTCCACGGTGTTGTACTGGTCGGAGTCGACACCGATCGCGCGCTTGTTCGACGCGGCGGCCGCCTGGAACACGCCGAGGCCGGAGCCGCCGGACGCGTGGTAGACGATGTCGGCACCCTTGTCGTACATGCCCTGCGCTGCGATCTGGCCCTTGGCCGGGTCGTTGAAGCCGGTGAAGTCACCGGCCGGCGTCAGGTACTGCGACTCGATCTGGATGTCGGGCTTGACCGCCTTCGCCCCGGCGAAATAGCCCGCCTCGAACTTCTGGATGAGCGGGGTCTCGACGCCGCCCACGAATCCGATGTGGTCGGTCGTGGTCTTCAGTGCCGCGGCGACGCCGGCGAGGAAGGAGCCCTGCTCCTCGGCGAACAGCAGGCCGGTCAGGTTGCCGGCACCGATCTCGGCCACCGACGAGTCGATGATCGCGAACTTGGTGTCCGGATACTGCTTGGCCACGTCACCGATGATCTGGCCGTAGGCGAAGCCGACGGCAATGACGGGGTTGTACCCCTGGTCCGCGAGCTGGGTCAGCAGGTCGGCGCGGTTGGAAGCGTCGGAGTTCGGGCTGAGCTCGGAGACCTCGCCCCCGTTGTTCTTGATCGCTGCTTCGACGCCCGCGAAGGCGGAGTCGTTGAACGAACGGTCACCCCGACCGCCGGTGTCGTAGGCCAGGCCGATCTTGAGGTCACCGCCGCTGCTGCTGGCGCCGCTGGCGCTGCCGCTGCTCTTCTGGTCGCTCGCACAGGCCGCGAGGGCCAGGCTGCCGGCCAGCAGCAACGCCGCGGCCTTCGTCATCCGCGCTCGGCGCAAGACGATCTCCTCTCTGGGAGGACGCGCCCATGGTGTCCAGGCGCGTCCCGATGGGTGCGGGTCTCGTGTGCCGCCGCGCCGCCCGGAGGCCAGGCGCGTCAGCATGCGATCTGGGCACGCTAACCGCGGCCGC
>JAOPUS010000074.1 GCA_025963345.1 Blastococcus sp.
GTCGCGCTGGCCAGCGAGCACGACGCGTACACGACCATGGACGCCGCCGCGATGGCCGCCGCCGTCGGCCCGGTGCCGGAGCCGCTGGGGCGCGTCCGCGTGCTCTGCGCCGGTGGCGGGGACACCCCGGTCGCCGCCGAGGCCGCCTTCGTGGCGCGGGTGACCGGAACCGAGGTGGTCCGGGTGGACGACATCGGCGGCAGCCGGATCCGCGGCCTGCTGGCCGACGGCGCGCTGCTCACCGACGCCGACTGCCTGGTGGTCGTCGCGGGCCTGGACGCCTCGCTCGCCACGATGATCGGCGCCATGACCGACGTCCCGGTCGTCGCGGTGCCCACCTCGACCGGCCAGCCCAGCGCGTTCGGCGGCCTCGGCGCGCTGATGACGATGCTGAACTCGGCCGCGCCGGGCGTCGTCGTCAGCAACATCGACAACGGCTACTCGGCCGGCGTCTTCGCCGCCCGCGTCGCCCGCCGGGCCGCTCAGCGCTGATCCACCGCCGGCTGCGGCATGATCATCCGGTGACGATTGCCTGGCTGGACCTCGCCGCGGGCGCTTCCGGCGACATGCTGCTGGGCGCGCTGGTCGACGCCGGGGTCCCGCTCGACGTCCCGGCCACAGCGGTCGCCGCCCTACCGGTCGAGCAGATCCGCCTGGTCAGCGAGTCGGTCACCCGGCACGGTCTCGGCGCCACCCGGGTGCACGTGCACGCTCCGGGCTCCCCGCACCACCGCACCTGGCCCGACGTCCGTGCCCTTCTCGCCGAGGCCGCGCTCGCACCCGCCGTCCGGGACGGCGCCCTGGCGGTGTTCGAGCGGCTGGCCGTCGCCGAGGGCCGGGTGCACCGCATCTCCCCCGACGAGGTGCACTTCCACGAGGTCGGGGCGCTCGACGCGCTCGCCGACGTCGTCGGCGTCGTCGCCGGGTTCGAGCACCTCGGCCTGTCCCGGCTGTTCGCCTCGCCGGTCGCGCTCGGCAGCGGCTCGGCCCGCAGCGCGCACGGCGCCGTCCCGATCCCCGGCCCCGCCGTGCTGGAACTGCTCGCCGGCATCCCGGTGGTCGCCGGCCCGGTGCCCGCCGAGATGTGCACGCCGACCGGGGCCGCCCTGCTGGCCGCCCGGGTGGACGAGTGGACGACGCTGCCGCCGATGCGGGTCGAGCGGGTCGGCACGGGCGCCGGCGGACGCGACCCGGCCGAGCTGCCGAACGTCGTCCGGCTGGTGCTGGGGGCGGCGGACGAGCCGACCCCGGCCGGCCCCGTCGTCCTGGAGACCAACGTCGACGACCTGGACCCGCGGCTGTGGCCCGGCGTCCTCGACACGCTGTTCGCTGCCGGGGCGTCGGACGCCTGGCTGACCCCGATCCTGATGAAGAAGGGCCGCCCGGCGCACACGCTGTCGGTGCTC
Organism: Blastococcus sp.; assembly: GCA_025963345.1. Taxonomy (GTDB): domain Bacteria; phylum Actinomycetota; class Actinomycetes; order Mycobacteriales; family Geodermatophilaceae; genus Blastococcus_B. The sequence continues at coordinate 1,407 of JAOPUS010000074.1, forward strand.
TGCCGTCCCGAGGCGGTGGCCGGTGTGCAGGCGGCGGTCTTCGCGACGACGTCGACCATCGGGCTGCGGATCGTCCCCGTCGGCAAGGTCGCGATCGAGCGGGCCCAGGCGTCGGTGGACGTGCTGGGCGGCCGCGTCGGCGTGAAGGTCGGCGTCTCCGGCGGCCGGATGGTCAACGTGAGCGTGGAGTACGAGGACGTCGCCGCCCTCGCCCGCGAGCTGGACCTCCCGGTCAAGGAGGTGCTGCGGGCGGCCACCGCCGCGGCCGAGACCGCCTACCCCGTCACTGCTCGGACGCCCACTCCGACAGCCGGCGCTCCGACTCCTCCGCACTGACGTCCTCGACCCGGGTCATGACCGCCCAGCGGTGCCCGAACGGGTCGTAGATCGAGGCGAAGCGGTCGCCCGTGACAAAGGTGGCCGGCTTCTCGCGCACGGTCGCCCCGCGCTCGACCGCCTTCTCGAAGACGGCGTCCACGTCGGGGACATAGATGCAGGTCGAGCCGCTGACCGAGTCACCGGACCGGTCCGGGACGACGAGGCCGTAGGCCTCATGGGGGTCGCTGAGCTGCATCCGGCCGTCGCCCAGGTCGAGCTCGGCGTGCATCACGGTGCCGTCGGGGCCGTCCATCCGGCCGACGACGGTCGCCCCGAACACCTCCTCGTAGAAGGTGATCGCCTCGCGGGCGGGCGAGCAGACGAGGAACGGGGTCAGGGTGGTGTAGCCCTCGGGCTTTCCGTGGGTGATCGTCATGTCCCCGACTGTGCCTAGGCTGCGGCCGTGGCGTCTTGGAAGAACGCGACAGGTGCGCTCGACCGCGCCGCGACGCTGCGCGGCATCCTGCGCCCGGCCGAGGTGGCCGAGCAGGCGAACCTGCGCCGCGACGCCCGGGTGGCCGAGCCGCTGCGGCCCTTCGTCGAGCGGTACTGGTCGGTGCGGTGGGACCTCGCCGGGCAGCCCCCGTTCCGCTCCGAGGTGCTCAGCCATCCCAGCGTGAACGTCTCGGTGGAGCAGGGCACCCATCCGCGCTTCGGCCACGACCTGCCCGCCGTCCTGCTGCACGGCGTCGTGACCCGGCGCTTCAGCGTCGACCTGGTCGGGGCGGGACGGGTGACCGCGGCCAAGTTCCGGCCGGGCGGCTTCGCCGCGCTCACCGGCGTGCTGCCCGGCCGCGACAGCGTGGCGCCACTGGACCGGCAGCTCGGGCTGTCGGCCGGCGACCTGCTGTCCGCCGTCCTGGCTGAGGAGGACGACGACGACCGCTCGGCCGTCCTCGATGCGGCGCTGGCGCCCAGGGCACCGGAGCCACCGGAGCCGTACCTGGACCTGCTCGGGCTGGTGGGCGCGATGATCGACGACCGCGAGCTCGTGCGGGTCGACCAGGTGGCCGCGCTCGGGGCGATGAGCGTCCGGTCGCTGCAGCGGCTGTTCGCGACCTACGTCGGGGTGAGCCCGAAGGCGGTCCTGGCGCGGTACCGGCTGCAGGACGCCGCCGCGGCCATCGACGCCGGCGAGGTCGACGGCTGGGCGGGTCTGGCCGCCTCGCTGGGCTGGTTCGACCAGGCGCACTTCAGCCGCGACTTCCGGTCCGTCGTCGGCCTGACCCCGTCGGCCTACCTGCAGCGGGCACGGGAGCCGCTCGGCTAGACGCTCTCGCGGGTCCGGAGTCCGGCCCGGACGACGGGGACGACCGCCACGACGAGGACGGCGACCGCGATCGGACCGCCGAGCGCCCAGGCGGCGAACACCAGCAGCGCCGCCACTTCGATGCCGAGCCCCGCCACCGAGGTGATCGTCGCCCGGTGCACGCCGGCGATCCGGCCCTGCAGCCGCGCCTCGGCGACGACGAGCACCGCGAGGTAGAGCGCGTAGAAGACCGCGACGACGGCGAGCGCGGCCGGGCGCGCCCAGACCGCGGCTCCGGCGAGGCAGCCCGCGGCGACGACGAGGAGCGCGAGCAGTGTGCCCCCGCGCAGCCGGTCGGCACGGCCGCCCAGTGCGGCACCGGCGGCCCCGGCGAGCGCGATGACCAGCACCGCGAGCGGTACGGCCGGGGTCGCCACCCCCCACTCGCCGGCGAGGACCGGGAAGTACTCCTCGACCGCGTCCAGGCCGCCGATCAGCGCCACGGCGGGCACGAGGACCCGCAGCGGCGGGCTGCGCAGCGCCTCGCCGACGCCCTGCCGGAGGGTGCCGCCCAACGAGGCGTCGTCCTCGGGCGCGCGGGGCGACTCGGGAAACCGCAGCGCCAGGGCTGCGGCGGCCAGACACGTCGCGACGCTTGCCCAGCCGACGAGGGCATAGCCGCCGACGGCGTACAGCGCGCCGGCGGCGAACGCCGTCGGCACCTGGACCAGCAGCTCGGCGGCGGTCATCCAGCCGTTGACCCGGACGTAGCTGTCCGCGGCACCGACCGCGGCCAGCCCGTCGTAGACCAGGGCCTCGCTCGCGCCGGAGACCAGAGCGCCCGAGATGCCCCACACCACGAAGCCGACGGCGAAGGCCCACACCTG
>JAOPUS010000096.1 GCA_025963345.1 Blastococcus sp.
AGCAGGGCGACCGCGCGTGGTTCCTGGCCATGACCCGGCAGCTCGACGACGCGATCCTCCGGCTGCGCACCAACGAGCTGGCGATCGGCACCTGGCTGCTGCGGACCGAGGGCGACGTCGCCACCGCCGCCGCGATGGACGAGTTCCTGCTCGCCCACCGCGACGACTGGCTGGTCAACGAGACCGTCACCTTCTTCAAACGGACGGTCAAGCGGCTGGACACCACGTCGCGCAGCCTGTTCGCGCTGATCGAGCCGGGCAGCTGCTTCGTCGGGGCCCTCGCCGAGATCGCCCTCTCCGCCGACCGGCAGTTCATGCTCGAGGGCCAGTTCGAGGAGGACGACGACCCCGCTCCCCCGGCAGTTCTCCGCCTCGACGAGTTCAACACCGGCCTGCTGCCCATGGGCAACGACCTCACCCGCCTGCAGGTCCGCTTCCTGGGCAGCGCCGAGGAGCTCGCCGCGGCCGAGGCGGCGGTCGGCAGGGACCTGCTCGCCGCCGACGCCCTGGAACTCGGCCTGGTGACCAGCACCCCGGACGACATCGACTGGGAGGACGAGATCCGCCTGGTCGTCGAGGAGCGGGCGAGCTTCTCCCCCGACGCCCTGACCGGCATGGAGGCCAACCTGCGCTTCGCCGGACAGGAGACGCCCGAGACGAAGGTGTTCGGCCGGCTGACCGCCTGGCAGAACTGGATCTTCCAGCGGCCGAACGCCGCTGGCCCCGAGGGAGCACTGCGCCGGTACGGCACCGGTCAGCGGGCCGACTACGACAGGAAGCGGGTCTGAGCATGACCGCCACGGAGAGCACCCCCCAGACCGGCACCGTCACCGGCGAGGCCCCGAAGCCCACCGGTCCGTTGTCGAAGATCGACTACAGCGAGCTGATCCCCAACAACGTCAACCTGGCCGGCGACCGCAAGCTGCAGCGCGCGCTGGAGAGCTGGCAGCCGAAGTTCCTCGACTGGTGGAAGAACCTCGGCCCGTCCATCCCGACGCACGACGTGTACCTGCGCACCGCCATCGCCGTCGGCCGTGACGGGTGGGCGCACTTCGACCGCGTGCCGATGGAGGAGTACCGCTGGGGCATCTTCCTCGCCGAGGCAGACCCCGACCGGAAGGTCAACTTCGGGGACCGCAAGGGCGAGCCGGCGTGGCAGGAGGTGCCCGGCGAGCACCGGTCGGACCTCCGGCGGCTGATCGTCGTCCAGGGTGACACCGAGCCCGCCTCGGTCGAGCAGCAGCGCCACCTCGGCATGACGGCGCCGTCCCTCTACGACATGCGCAACCTGTTCCAGGTCAACGTCGAGGAGGGCCGCCACCTCTGGGCGATGGTCTACCTGCTGCAGGCCTACTTCGGGAAGGACGGTCGCGAGGAGGCCGAGCAGCTGCTCAAGCGCAACTCCGGTGACTTCGACAGCCCACGCATCCTCGGCGCCTTCAACGAGGAGACGACCGACTGGCTGTCGTTCTTCATGTTCACCTACTTCACCGACCGGGACGGCAAGTACCAGCTCGGCACGCTGAAGGAGAGCGGCTTCGACCCGCTGGCGCGCACCTGCGAGTTCATGCTCAAGGAAGAGGCGCACCACATGTTCGTCGGGACGACGGGCGTGCAGCGCGTCGTCCAGCGGACCGCCGAGCTGATGAAGCAGCACGGCACCGACGACATCTGGCAGTACGGCGGCATCCCGCTCTCGGTGATCCAGAAGTACCTCAACTTCCAGTTCTCGGTGTCGATGGACCTCTTCGGCTCCGAGACGTCGTCCAACGTGGCCGGCTACTACACGTCGGGACTCAAGGGCCGCTGGATGGAGACCCGGCGCAAGGACGACCACCAGCTGCACGACCTCACGATGGACGTGCCGATCATCGAGAACGGGCAGATGGCCACCCGGAACGTCCCGATGCTCACCGCGCTGAACCTCGACCTGCGCAACGAGTACGTCGCCGACTGCGCCAACGGTGTCAAGCGGTGGAACCAGGAACTGGAGGACGCCGGCCTCGACGAGCGGTTGTTCCTGCCGCATCAGGGGTTCAACCGGAAGGTCGGGTCCTTCGCCGGGCACCACGTCACACCCACCGGCGAGATCGTCGACGACGCCGCCTGGGAGCGCTCGGTGAGCGACTACCTGCCCACGCCCGACGACCGCGCCCAGGTCGCCGAGCTGATGGTGCCGCACTACGAGGCCGGTGAGTTCGCCGGCTGGATCGCCCCGCCGTCGGTCGGCATCAACTCGCTGCCGGTCGAGTACGACTACGTCCGGTTCTGAGCCGTCCGGGGTCGCTGGGTGACGGTTCCGGTCACCCGGCGGCTCCGCTCGTAACGAAAGGGACGAGCAGCGTGGCCACTCTCGACACCGCTCCTGCAGCACCACCCGCCCCCGCCCCGCCGGACGACGAGTTCAACGCAGCCTCCTGGCTGGTCACCCGCCATGCGCTGGCGACGCCGGACCGCCGGGCGATCACCGCGATCGAGCTGGACGGCAGCGTGCGCACGCTGACCTATGGCCAGCTCGAGGACGCGGTCATCCGCGTCGCCGCGGCCCTGATCGCCTCCGGGGTGCGGCCCGAGGAGCGCCTGCTGCTGTGCATGGGCGACACCCCGGAACTGCTCACCGCCTTCCTGGCCGGCCTGCGCGTCGGGGCGGTCCCGGTACCGGTGAGCACCATGCTCAAGCCCAAGGACATCGCCCTGCTCGCGCGTGACAGCCGTGCCCGGATGCTGATCGTGAGCGAGGAGTTCGCCGCGCTCGCCGCCGCCGTCGGCGGCCTCCGCGAGCTGGCCGACGTCGTCGTGGTCACCTCGGGATCGCTCCCGGAGGTCGACGGTCCGCGGGTGCGCGACTGGGAGGCCTTCGTCACCGCCGGCGCGGATTTCCTCGAGCGGGCCGCTGTGCCGTATCCGACGGTCGCCGACTCCCCCGCCTTCTGGCTCTACACCTCCGGCACCACCGGCACGCCGAAGGCCGCCATGCACCGGCACGGGTCACTGCGCGACACCGCCGAGACCTACGCCCGCGACGTGCTGGCGATCGGCCCGGACGACGTGACCTTCTCGGTGGCGAAGTTCTTCTTCGCCTACGGTCTGGGCAACACCCTGACGTTCCCTTTCTCCGTCGGGGCCGGCACGGTGCTCGACCGCTCACGACCGGGTCCGGCCGGCACCCTCCGCATCCTGCAGGAGCACCGCCCCACGCTCTTCTTCGGCGGGCCGACGTACTACGCGGCCCTGCTCGGCGCCGGCCTGCCTGCGGACACGTTCACCGGGGTGCGGGCCTGCGTGTCGGCCGGCGAGGCCTTCCCGGCGTCCCTGCTGGAGCGGTTCACCGCGACGTTCGGGGTGGAGATGCTCGACGGCATCGGCTCGACCGAGATGCTGCACATCTTCATCAGCAATCGTCCGGGCCGGGTCCGTCCGGGCACCAGCGGTGAGGTCGTGGCCGGCTACGAGGCCCGCATCCAGGACGACGACGGGCGGCCGGTGCCCGACGGCACCCCGGGACACCTCTACGTGCGCGGCAGCTCGGCGGCCACCGGCTACTGGTGCCGTACCGAGGTCACCCGCCGCGTCTTCCAGGGCCCCTGGGTGCGCACCGGCGACACCTACGTCCGCTCGGCCGACGGCTACTTCGCCTCGATGGGCCGCACCGACGACATCATCAAGGCCGGCGGCATCTGGGTCTCGCCGACCGAGGTCGAGGAACGGCTGCGCCAGCACCCGGACGTGAACCTCGTCGTCGTCGTCTCCCTGCCCGACGCCGACGGACTGGACAAGCCGGTCGCCTGCGTCGTCCTCGCGCCCGGATCGGCCACCAGCTCCGCCGAGCTCGTCGGCTTCTGCCGTGAGGGGCTGGCCGCCTTCAAGCGCCCACGGCACGTCCTCGTCTTCGACGAGCTCCCCACGACGGGCACCGGCAAGCTGCAGCGCTTCCGGATCCGCGAACTCGCTCTCGAGAAGCTCAGCGGTTCCTCCGCGAGCTTCACCCCTGGAGAAACCCCATGACCGCGACCGACATCCTGCTCCCCGAGGCCACGCCGGGCGCCGGGCGATCCGTCGAGGTCGACCTGCTGGTCGTCGGTGCCGGGCCGGCCGGGCTGTACGCCGCCTACTACGCAGGCTTCCGCGGGCTGCGGACGGCGATCGTGGACAGCCTGACCGAGCCGGGCGGGCAGGTCATGGCCCTGTACCCCGAGAAGAACATCTACGACGTCGCCGCCCTGCCGGCGGTGAAAGGCCGGGAGCTCATCGCCGGACTCGTGCAGCAAGCTGCCCGCTTCGAGCCGGTCTACGTGCTCGGAGAGCGCGCGGACACCCTGACCAACGAGGCCGGCAAGCGGCCCCGCGCCGGCGACCGGCTGCTCGTGACCACCGACAAGGGCACCCGGATCTCCTGTGGGGCGGTGGTCATCACCGGCGGTATCGGCACCTTCACGCCCAGGCCACTGCCCGGCGGTGCCGAGTGGGAGGGCCGGGGCCTCACGTACGTGGTCAGGGAACTGGCCGCCCACGCCGGACAGGACGTCGTGATCGTGGGTGGCGGGGACAGCGCCGTGGACTGGGCCCTGGCCCTGGCCGACATCGCCTCCTCGGTCACCGTCGTCCATCGGCGCAGGCACTTCCGCGCCCACGCGGCCAGCGTCGCCGACATGGAGAAGGGCCCGGTCGTCGTCGTCACCGACGCGCAGGTCAGTTCCCTGGAGGGGGACGACCGGCTGCACACCGTCCACGTCCGGCACAAGGACGGCGCCGTCACCGCGCATCCGGCGCAGTCGGTCATCGCGGCCCTCGGCTTCACCGCCGACATCGGACCGCTGGAGGCGTGGGGCATCGACATCGTCGACCGCAAGATCATGGTGGACACCGCGATGCGCACGTCAGTGGCCGGCGTCTACTCCGCCGGTGACATCACCGAGTACGCCGGCAAGGTGCGGTTGATCTCGGTGGGTTTCGGGGAGGCAGCCACCGCCGTCAACAACGCCGCCACCTACCTCGACCCGGACCAGCCGCTGTTCCCCGGGCACAGCAGCGACGACCCCGCCGGTATCGGCGCTGCTGCCGCCGCCGTCTGAGCCCGCCCCCACGAGGAGACGACCGTGCCCTACGTCATCGGCGCCCAGTGCATCGACACGACCGACATGTCCTGCGTCGAGGAGTGTCCCGTCGACTGCATCTACGAGGGCGACCGCAAGCTCTACATCAATCCCAAGGAATGCATCGACTGCGGTGCCTGCGAGCCGGTCTGCCCGGTCGAGGCGATCGCGCAGGACCGGCGCGTCAGCGACGACAACGAGCCGCACGTCGCCGACAACCGGCGGTTCTTCGTCGAGATCCTCCCGGGCCGCGACGCGCCGCTCGGCAGCCCGGGCGGAGCGTCGAAGGTGGGCCGGATCGGCGTCGACACCGAGCTCGTCGCGGAGTGACGATCTACGCACTCGACGGTGTCGCCCCGGTCGTCCATCCGACGGCATGGGTGCATCCCGACGCGACCGTCATCGGCCGGGTGGAGCTCGGGCCCGAGGTGAGCATCTGGCCGCAGGCGGTGCTGCGCGGCGACTACGGCGCGATCCGCATCGGTGCACGGACCTCGATCCAGGACGGCACGGTGCTGCACACGACGGCGGAGCACCCGACGGTGATCGGTGCCGACTGCGTCGTGGGGCATCTCGCCCACCTCGAGGGGTGCACCGTCGGCGACCGGGTGCTGATCGGCTCGAACTCCGTCGTCCTCAACCGGGCCGTCGTCGAGGACGGCGCCCTCGTCGGCGCCGGCGCGCTCGTCGCCGAGGGAACCCTGGTGCCGCGGCACCACCGGGCCCTGGGTGTGCCGGCCCGGGTGAGCGAGGGTGCGGGCACCGGCGAGTTCGTCGAGTCCGCCGTCGCCCTGTACGTCGAGAACGCCCGCCGCTACCGGGACGGCCTCACCGTCGTCGGCTGACGACCGGGATCAGCTCGTGGCCCATGCACCCCGGCGGTCCGCCGAGGGATCGGCGACGCCCGCCGGCACGTCGAACCCGGCCCGGCGGCGGTGGGGACGACGAGGTCCGGCACGACTGTCCCGCCACGGAACAGACCTGCGGGCCCCGGCCGACGGCCGGGGCCCGCAGGAGGCGGTCAGACGCGCTGCGCTTCCCGCTCGGGCTGACGGGCCGCCGGGGTGCCGAGGTCGGCCAGCGGGACGTGGGCGGTCTCGCGGGCGGTCAGTGCGCAGATCCCGGCCACCGTGGCCGCGCCGGCGGTCAGGAAGGCGACCGGCAGCCAGCCGTTGGGCCCCGCACCGACGATCCCCGCGGCGATCGCCGGCGAGAACCCGCCGAGCGCGAACCCGATCTGGGTGCCGATGGCCATGCCCGAGTAGCGGACCCGCGTCTCGAACATCTCCCCGTACAGCGACGGCCAGATCCCGTTGGCCGCCGAGTAGAAGATGCCCGAGAGGACGACAGCGAAGACGAAGATCAGGAAGAAGTCGCCGTTCTGCAGCGCCCAGAGGAACGGGAACGCCGCCACCGCGGAGCCGAAGGCGCCGAAGGCGAACACCGGGCGGCGGCCGATCCGGTCCGACAGCTTCGCCCACAACGGGATCGCACCGAGCGCGATGACGTTGGCGAGCACGATGACCCACAGGAACGTGGTCCGGTCCAGACCCAGGACGTTCACCGCGTGGCCGATGGACCAGGTGCCGACGATGGTGCTGACGACCGAGACGAGGGCGCACAGCACCACCCGCAGCACGCTGGGCCAGTGGTCACGGAACAGGACAGCGACCGGGAGCTTGGCGACGGCGTCGGACTGCTCGACCTTCTCGAACTCCGGCGTCTCGGGCAGCGTGCGGCGCACCCAGTAGCCGACGGCCACGACGAGGGCGGACAGGAAGAACGGGACCCGCCACCCCCAGCTGAACAGCTGGTCGTCCGGGAGCGCGGCGACCGGGATGAAGACCAGGGTGGCCAGGATCAGGCCGGCCTGGGTGCCGCTCAGCGTGAAGCTCGTGAAGAAGCCACGGCGTCCCTCGGGGGCGTGTTCCAGGGTCAGTGAGTTCGCGCCGCTCTGCTCGCCGGCCGCCGACAGACCCTGCAGCACGCGCAACGCGACCAGGAGCACCGGCGCGGCGACCCCGATGGCGCCGTAGGACGGCAGCGCACCGATGAGGAAGGTCGAGACGCCCATCAGCAGCAGCGTCAGCACCAGCATCTTCTTGCGGCCGAGCCGGTCGCCGAAGTGGCCGATGATGACGGCCCCGATCGGCCGGGCGACGTAGGCGACGCCGAACGTGGCCAGCGACAGCAGGGTGGCGGTGGAGGGGTCCGAGTCGGGGAAGAAGACCGTCGGGAAGACCAGCCCGGCCGCGGCGCCGTAGATGAAGAAGTCGTAGTACTCGAGCATGCTGCCGACGAAGCTGGCCAGTGCGGCCTTGCGCGGGACGCGCTCGGCGAGGGCCCCGTCCGAGGCTGTGGTGGTGCTCATGGGTCTCTCCTGGGAGTACCGGCGGCAGCGATCTGATCGTGCCGGTGGGCGGCCGGGCGTGGCCCGGTGCGGTCAGCGGTGCGGCGTTGCGGTGCTGCGCGCGGCGCCCGGGGTCTCCGGCCGCCTGCTCCCCGGCCCTGTTCGGGCGGGTCGAGATCCCAGCGGCTTATGTACCAACTGGTTACGTACCAGATGGTGAGGTGATGACCGTCACCTTGTCAAGCGGGCACCCCGCACGATCTGGCCGGGCAGGCGGCAGCGAGGAGAAGGAGCTGGTGAGACCCGGGACGACCGGGAGGCAGGGGCGCGCCGACGGGTCAGCGCGCGGTCAGATACGCAACGACGAGGTCGCCGAGCATCCGCCGCTGGTGGTCACGGCGGGCGGGGTCAAGGAGGTCGCGACCGAAGATGGCGCCGAAGGTGTGCCGGTTCGCCGTGCGGAAGACGCAGAACGCGCTGATCACCTGGTGTACGTCCAGGGCGTCGACGTCGTCCCGGAACAGGCCGGCGTCCCAGCCGCGGCGAAGGATCGCCCCCAGCACGTCGAGCGCCGGGTTTGCCAGCCCGGACAGGACGGTCGAGCGGGCGATGTGCTCGGCGCGGTGAATGTTCTCGATGCTCACCAGGCGGATGAAGTCCGGGTGGGACTCATGGTGGTCGAAGGTGAGTCCGGCGAGCTCGCGGACCGCCTCGACCGGGTCGAGGTGCTCGACGTCGAGCTGCTGCTCGAGGCCCCGGATGCGGCTGTAGGCCTGCTCCAGGACGGCGACGTAGAGCTGCTCCTTGCCGCCGAAGTAGTAATAGATCATCCGCTTGGTGGTGCTCGTCTTGTCGGCGATCTCGTTGATCCGCGCACCCGCGTAGCCCTGGTCGGCGAACTCCCTGGTGGCCACGTCGAGAATGTCCGCGCGGGTCCGCTCGGCGTCCCGCACCCGCCCCTGCGTGTCGACGCCGCCCGCGGACAGCTCGAACTCCGACGGCTGCGCGGTCACGATTCTCCTCCAGATCGACGGACACCCCGAGCCTAAGCGCGCCCAAGGAGAAGGCCGCGCCGCAGTCCGGCGGAGTCACCCCTTCGCGGAGCAGATTTCTGTGACCCGGATCGCCGCAGGGACTGGCGGCGACCCCCCGGATGTGGTCCCCTCAGAGCTAATTCACCAACTGGTACATGACCGGAGGCCCTTCGTGAGCCACAGTCACCACAGTTTTCTGGTCGGTCTCGTCGGCACCGGCATCGGTCCGTCGCTGACCCCGGCCCTGCACGAGCGCGAGGCCGACGCACTCGGGATCCGCTATCTGTACCGGCGCCTGGACCTCGACGAACTCCGGCTGCCTGCCTCAGCCGTCGGCGGCCTCCTGGCCGCGGCGCGGCTGGCCCGCTACGACGGCCTGAACGTGACGCATCCGTGCAAGCAGCTCGTCCTTGCCCACCTCGACGAGCTGTCCCCCGACGCCGAGGCGCTGGGTGCGGTGAACACCGTCGTCCTCCGCGGAGGACGGGCGATCGGCCACAACACCGACTGGTCGGGCTTCGCGCGCGCCTTCGATCGCGGTCTCCATGACGCCACCCTCGACCGGGTCGTGCTGCTCGGGGCCGGCGGTGCGGGGGCTGCCGTTGCGCACGCGCTGCTGACCCTGGGTGCCGCCCGGCTGACGGTCCTCGACGTCGACCCGCGCCGTGCTCGCAAGCTCGCGGCCGCGCTGTGCGAGCGCTTCGGGACCGGCCGCGCGTCCGGTGACGACCTCTCCCAGCTGCCGATGCACGTCGCGGACGCCGACGGGCTCGTGCACGCCACGCCCACCGGCATGGCGGCACACCCCGGCCTCCCGATCCCGGCCCAGCTGCTGCGGGCCGACCTGTGGGTGGCCGACATCGTCTACCGGCCGCTGGAGACCGCCCTGGTCCGCGCCGCCCGTGCGGCCGGGTGCCGGGTGCTCGACGGCGGCGGGATGGCGGTGTTCCAGGCCGTCGACGCCTTCCGGCTGTTCACCGGGGTCGAACCCGACGCCGACCGGATGATCGCCCATTTCGCCGACCTGGTGGCCGCGCCGGGGACCGACGTCCGTGTCGGCTGAAGAAGGACCCCGTCCTCCCCACCCCTCGCTCCGCTCGGGGCGGGACCCGGGCCGGGGCCGGCGACGGGCCATCGCGACGGTGTGCCTGTCGGGCACCCTCGAGGACAAGCTGGCCGCGACCGCCGCCGCCGGTTTCGACGGCATCGAGATCTTCGAGGCCGACCTGGTCGCCTCTCCCTGGGCGCCCGCCGAGCTGGCCGCCCGCTGCGCCGACCTCGGCCTGTCGATCGACCTGTACCAGCCGTTCCGGGACCTCGACTCGACCGACGCCGACCGGTTCGCGCGCAACCTGCGCCGGGCCGAGCGGAAGTTCGACGTGATGGCGGCGCTCGGCACCGACACCGTCCTGGTCTGCTCCTCCGTCGCGCCGGACGCGGTCGACGACCCCGACCGGCTGGCCGGGCAGCTGACCGAAGCCGCCACCCGGGCCGGCGAGCGCGGCCTGCGGATCGCCTACGAGGCCCTGGCCTGGGGCCGGCACGTGTCCACCTGGGAGCGGTCTTGGGACGCGGTCCGCCGGGCGGACTCTCCCGCCCTCGGCCTCTGTCTGGACAGCTTCCACGTGCTCTCCCGTGGCGGGGACCCGGCCGGCTTCGCCGTCGTCCCCGGCGAGAAGCTCTTCTTCCTCCAGCTGGCCGATGCGCCGCACATGGACATGGACGTCCTGCAGTGGAGCCGCCATCACCGGTTGTTCCCCGGTCAGGGCGCCTTCGACCTGACCGCCTTCCTCGGGCACGTGCTGGCCGCCGGCTACACCGGGCCGCTGTCCCTGGAGGTCTTCAACGACGTCTTCCGGCAGGCCGACCCGGCGCGGGCCGCCGTCGACGCGATGCGCTCCCTGCTCTGGCTCGAGGAGGGGCTGGCGGTCCGCTGTCCGGAGCTCGCGACGACGCCTGCGCCGCTGGCACCGCGACTGTCCGGGTACGCGTTCACCGAGCTCGCCGTGGACGGCATCTCCGGTCCGCAGGTCGCGGGTGCCCTGGCCGCCCTCGGCTTCGGTCACACCGGGCAGCACCGCTCCAAGCCGGTTCAGCTGTGGGAGCAGGGCGCGGCCCGGGTGCTGCTCAACGCGTCGGTCGTGCGCCCGTCGGCGGCGGGCGTCGCCGAGGTGGCCGCGATCGCGCTGGAGAGCGCGGACCCCGGCCGGTCCGCAGCCCGGGCCGAGGCGTTCCGCGCGCCCGTCCTCCCCCGCACCCGCGGTGCCGCCGAGGCCGATCTGTCCGCCGTCGCCGCCCCCGACGGAACGCAGGTGTTCTTTGCCCGCACCGGCCCCGACGGCTGGCCGGCCGACTTCCTGCCCACGGGCACCGAGGCCGGCCTTGGCGCGGGGATCACCGCCGTCGACCACGTGGCGCTGACCCAGCCGTTCGACTCCTTCGACGAGGCGGGGCTGTTCTACCGGGCGGTGCTCGGGCTGGAGCCGGAGAGCGTCACCGAGTACGCCGCGCCGTTCGGGCTGGTGCGCAGTCGGGCCGTGACCGGGCCCGACCGCGCCGTCCGGCTGGCGCTCAGCGTCTCGCTGCTGCGCCGCGGGGAATGGGCGCCCGGCGTCCCCGCCCCCCAGCACATCGCCTTCGCCACCGACGACGTCGTCGCCACCGCCCGGGCCCTGCGCGCGGCCGGCGCCCCGCTGCTCGCCGTCCCGGCGAACTACCACGATGACCTCGACGCACGGGTCGACCTGGCCCCCGGACTGCTGGCGGACATGCGGGAGTGCGGGCTCTTCTACGACGCCGACGGCCGGGGCAGCTATCTGCACCTGTTCACCGAGGTCCTCGGCTCCCGGGTGTTCTTCGAGGTCGTGCAGCGGTTGGACGGCTACGACGGGTACGGCACCCTCAACGCGCCTGTGCGGATGGCGGCGCACCGCCGGCTGCGCAGGACGGCGGAGACGCCCGCCCCGGCGTGACCGAGCACGCATCCGCCCGCGTGGCCGGGGACCCGCCGCGGCGCGGATACTGTGAAGTCGTGCTCCCCTCCCCTCACCGTCGGTTCCGTGCTGCCCTGGCAGCGCAGCGGTGAGCGCCCTCGACGAGCAGACGGCGGCCGGCAGCGTTCCCCGGGACGTCGTCCGGCAGGCCGCCCGGCGGCGCACGTTCGCCGTCATCAGCCACCCCGACGCCGGCAAGTCCACGCTGACCGAGGCGCTGGCCCTGCACGCGCGCGTGATCGGGCAGGCCGGCGCCGTGCACGGCAAGGCCGGCCGCCGCGGCACCGTGTCCGACTGGATGGACATGGAGCGCGACCGCGGGATCTCGATCACCTCGGCGGCGCTGCAGTTCGAGTACGGC
>JAOPUS010000101.1 GCA_025963345.1 Blastococcus sp.
CCGAGCCCCAGCGTCCGTTCCCGGTCGGCACCGGGGGCAGGTGGCACCGCGGGGCTTCTGGGCTGGGGGCGAGGCGGGGCCATCGTCAGCCGGTTCACCGGTTCCGTCGTCGTCTCACCGCCCCGGAAAGGGCGGCCTGCGTCGACCGCGAGCCTGCGTCGACTGCCGAAGGGGCGGACAGTGCCGAACGGTCACATTCCGGGACGATGGTCCCGTCGCGTCCGACGCGACCCACCCGGTGAGCTGCTCCGGATGGTCCGGCTCCAGCTCGATGCGCGCCGGGGTCGGACTCATCGCCGGGCAGCGGACTGCCCGGATCAGAAGGACCGACCTCCGGGAACCAGCGCCGGCCCGGCCCGGAACCCGTCTCGGCCAGGCTGATCCGTTTCCGTGCCCAACAGGTCCTCGAGCAGCATGACCAGCACCACAAGGAGGCCGCCGGCCAGGCCGTAGCGGACACCCGCTTGTCGTGACGCTCCCGGCTGAGCGGAGGGCTGGGTGCGACCATCGCGTCCAGTGCCCGCACCTCACGCGGGGGCCCCGACGTTCCGGACGCCGCCCAGGCCTGTGTTGTTCGTCAGAACGAGAGGGATGACCGAGGCGTCGACGCGGTCACCAGGTGACCGCGGTCAGTACCGCGGCGGCCAGCAGTACAGAGGGAATGTGTCGCGCAGCTGCCCGACGACGGATCGCCAGAGGCGGACCGGCGGGTGCAACGGTCCCTCGTGGCGACCGTCGCGGGTGAGCCTGACCGCTACGGTCTCCTGGTCCAGCCCGGTCGCGCGGTCGACGTCCTCCCGCTCCGGGGTCCCCGCGGGGACTCGGGCTCCCACGCAGCGCGCTGCACGGGCGCTGCATCCGCGGTCAGCGCCATCGGATCGGACTTCTCCGCGGGCGACAGGTGAACCATCTGCCCCGACCACAACCGGTCTCCCGCCGCCGTTCATCGAGTGCCGGCGAGCACCGGACCGTCGTCGGCGGGTGTCGGCGGCAGCGTCCCCCGTCCG
Source organism: Blastococcus sp. (assembly GCA_025963345.1). Classification (GTDB taxonomy): domain Bacteria; phylum Actinomycetota; class Actinomycetes; order Mycobacteriales; family Geodermatophilaceae; genus Blastococcus_B. The sequence continues at coordinate 1,008 of JAOPUS010000101.1, forward strand.
CCGGGCGGCGGGGGCGCCGACCACGGGGGCACGGGAGGCGTGCCGGGAGCCTGTGCCCGGCGCAGCGCCAGCACGACGAGCAGGCCGCCGACGGCCAGGAGCACGGCCCCGCCGCCCAGCAGCCCCCACCCCGCCACCGTCAGACCGGGCACCGTGGCAGCGACCGCGAGCGTCGTCGCCACGCCCGCCGCCCCGTCCGCCCGCATGACCACGACCGTCCAGTTGCCGGCGGCCGGCGTCCACTCCAAACTCTGCGTTCCGCTGCCGCTGGTCTGCGCGACCCACATGTCCTGGTCGGCCGGCGGCGTGGCGGGCGGGCCGCCGGGCACGTCGGTCATGGTGCCGGGGTCCATGCCGCCGCCCGATCCCGTGCCGCCGGTGCCCGGTCCGATGTCGCCCAGCTGTCGCTGGCCGACGCCGGCCAGGTAGCTGTGGACCGCGCTGGATGGGGCGACCCCGGCGAACAGCTCGACGCCGGGGTCTGTGGACGTGATCTGCAGGCTGACCCGGCCGATCAGGTTGTCGACGACCCAGTCGGTTCCTGCGGCGTCCAGGGTCACGTCGTCACTGACCAGGGCATACCGAGCGGTCGACACGGAGTCGGCCTGGCTGGTGAGCCAGCCGTCCTCGCGTTGGGTCTGGTCGGCCCAGAGCAGTCCACCGCCGGCGGCGAGCAGCCCGGTGGAGGTCAGCAGGAGCAGGGCACCGAGCACGAGGGAGACGACGCGTCCCGCGGTCCAAGGGTGCTGCGGAGCTCCACTGGTCGAGGCGGTCGGCGAGTCGGCCGCGGGGGACGCTGCCGATGTCGCGCCGAGCGGTGCCGTGGGCAGCGGAGCCGCCGGGACCGAGCCGGGATCGCTGCCGCCCATGTCGATCCGGAAGGGTGGGTAGCTGTCGGTCATCAGCGCCGCATAGGCCACGACGCGCACGACCCAGCGGTCCATGCCGAGGACGAAGTCGTACAGCGACCGCGGGTAGCGCCCACGGACCAGCAGGACGATCGCGGCGATCAGCACCAGCAGGCCGATCAGGCCGCCGGCGGCCCAGCCGTTCCCGGCTGCCCCGGTGCTCGATCGGCCGGTGCTCAGCCACAGGCCACCACCGGCGAAGACTCCGATCACCAGGTAGTGCGGCAGGGCGAGCAACCACCACTTGACCAGTACCAGGCCACGGGACAGCTGACCGGGATAGGGGACGTCGAGGTGTGCCGGGTAGTCAGGCACGTCGGCGAGGGTGAACGGCGGATAGCGGTCGGTGCCCAGGGCTGCGTAGCCGTAGTAGTGCACCCGCCAGCTCCAGCGCAGCACGCCGACGTTGAAGTCGAACAGCGCCCTCGGGTAGCGCCCGGTGACCAGGATCGCGAAGAACGCGATGACGCTCACGACGAGGAAGGCCAGCCACAGGAAGGCCAGGACGACGTAGTGCGGAATCAGCAGCAACCACTTGACGAGCCACAGCCCGCGGGACACCCGAGGGTCCAGGGCGGCGTCGACCCGCACGGGGTAGGAAGTGCGTTCCTCGGTCACAACGGCCTCTTCCCATCGCCCGCCGACCGTCGCGGGAGCGGCGGCCTCCGACGGGGGCCCTCCGAACGTCGCACCCGATGCCTCCGGGAACCACGGACCTTGGTCGCATGCGGATGGACCGACGTCCCGAGCGGACAAGGGCGTCAGTTGCCGGGCGCCCCGTCGAGTCGCTCAGGTAGAGGTGTACCCCGAGGGTTCCGGTCCGAAGTCGTCATCGGCGGGATCCCGGTCCCACCCTCGGCGGTGGATACAACGGACCAGTGCGCGGACCTCGTTGATGAACTCCTCGCTGTTCGGTGTCGACGGCGTAGTCGTGGGCCGTCACTTCCGAGGAGATCTGGTCTGCTCACCGCGCAGCGACAAGCGGGATCGCACCCTGCACGTCAGCCAGGCGGCTGAGAATGAGGTTCAGCAGGAGGAACGGGTACGCGTCGAACTCGGTGCCGACATGGCCGAACATCGGGCCGGCCAGGAAGATCAACGCCGTGGGTTGAAGATCCGGGAGCCCGCTTCGTCGCGCAGCTGGTCTGCAGCGCGTTCGCCGAGAGTCAGCTGGTCGCCGCTCCGCACGCCTGGATGGCGCCGCGGAAACGGCAGGTGCCTGCACGGTCAGCCGGAGACGGGGTCACGCCCGGCACGGTGGGACGTGCCGCCGAACGGGCGGAGGAACTCGGTGCCGTCCGGCGGCGGTACGCCCCGCGGACCCGCCGCGGCGTCCGGCCTGTCGGCCGTCCGGGTCGTCGAGCGCCCGGTGGAGGTCCGTGTCCCCGCGGCGCCGACGCGGAGGGACTGGGCCGGGCTGCTCGTCGAGCTCGCGCACCAGCTCGACGACGGACATGTCTACGACCGCGACCTGCCGGACTTGGCCGCGGCACTAGTCAACGTCGTCGACGCCTATGGCCGACGCCCATACGTCCGCGACAGAAGCCAACGAGGAACGCTTCCCATCCTCCGGTAAGACCTCGCTAATGGCAGCCCGGGCAGGGCACTACTCGGCCTCCCGTCACCGAAGCAGGTGGGTTGCCTGCAACAACCTCCGGTGAATCTCCAGTAGGTCATCCACCATTGCGACGGGAAGCGGCCACCGGTCTCGTACGTCGGCAAGTCAGTCCGCAGTGCGACTGCAGAAAGACACGAGAACGCTCCTCCACCGTTACAACACGGTTCATGCACCTGCCCGGCGACAGAGGAGGACGACATGGGCGACCCGCAATCTCTTCGCGAGGTGCTCGCCCAAGACCCCCTGCTGCTCACCCCGGAGGAGGCCGCCGAGATGCTCCGCGTCGGTCGCACCACGGTCTACGCCCTCATGAAGACAGGTGAGCTACGTCCTGTCCACATCGGTCGCAGCTGCCGCATCGCGCGCGTCGAGCTCGAGCGCTACGTCAGCCGTCTGCGGGACCTGGCGCTCTGAGCGCCGCATATCCGCAGGGGGTGGGCAGAAGTGACGCACTCGCCCGTACTGGAAATGACCCGCCGCCGGCTCAATGTCACAGGGCCAGAGAACACTGACGCGCCGTCCTCGCGCATGCGGCAGGCGATCCGCCGAACCACGGAGCACAGGACGACCGGAGGAATCGGATGGCCAAGCGAGCGAACGGCGAGGGCTCGATCTTCAAGAGGGCAGACGGGACGTGGTCCGGCGAGCTGAGCTACCGCGACGACGATGGGCGCAGCAGGCGCCGGACCGTGTACGGACGAACGCAGATCGAAGTCCGGGCGAAGCTCGATGACCTTCGTGAACGGCTCGCCGCCGGTGCGCCCCTCAAAGACGCCACGATGACGCTCGCCGCCTGGCTGGACGACTGGACGGCGAAGGCCCTGCCAGCCAGCGATCGCAAGCAGGCCACCGTCGACCTCTACGCGACGATCGCCCGCAAGCACCTCGTCCCGCTCCTGGGCAGCCGTGCCCTCGACCGGATCCGACCCTCCGACGTCGAGGCGCTCATCGTGGCCAAGCGCGAGGCGGGCCTCGCACCTTCGACCGTGCGGACCGTGTACACCGTCCTGCGCGCGGCCCTCGACGTCGCGGTACGGGACGGGCTGCTCCGGCGGAATCCCGCGGCGGTGGTCAAGCGTCCCACCGTCGAGCGTCGGGACGCCGCCTACCTCACCGCGGACGAGGCCCAACACCTCCTCGAGGCAATCCGCGGCGATCGGCTCGACCCGCTGTTCCGCCTAATGCTCGCGACTGGGCTGCGCCGCGGAGAGGCGCTGGCCCTGCACTGGGCCGACGTGGACCTTGACGCCGGAGTGCTCCGCGTCCGCTGGACTCTCACCCGCACGTCCAGGGGGCTCCAGCTCGGCGAGCCCAAGACCGACAGGTCGCGCAGGACCGTGCCACTCCCCCGCTCGGCGGTCGAGCTGCTACGAGTGCATCGGATCCGGCAGGCAGACGACCGAGCCACGGCGGGCGCCATCTGGCGGGACAACGGCTTGGTCTTCACCACCGAGCTCGGAACACCGCTCGAGCCCCGCAACGTTCTGCGGCGCTTCGAGCTCCTCGCCCAGCGAGCCGGCCCCAAGGGCGTCCACTTGCACACCCTCCGACACTCAGCGGCCAGCTTCCTCTTGGCGGCCGGCACGCACACCAAGGTCGTCCAGGAGCACCTGGGCCACTCCTCGTATGCCATCACCGCGGACATCTACAGCCACGTCGGTCCCGCCCAGCAGCGCGAGGCCGCGGACCGGCTCGACGCTGCGCTCCGGTGGTGACTGTTGTTGTACTTAGACCGCGTTGCTCTACCGGTTGCTGTACTCATGCGAGAGGCGGGTCAACCGATTCGGTTGACCCGCCTCTGACCTGCGGTTTCACTGTCGGGCTGACAGGATTTGAACCTGCGACCCCTTGACCCCCAGTCAAGTGCGCTACCAAGCTGCGCTACAGCCCGCGTGCCGTGCACCGCCGGGAATCCCGGGCCGCGCGACGACCGCTTGAGCAGGTTACCGCACCGGCCGGAGCGCCCTGACCGGTGGTTCAGCCCTTCGGCTTCTCGCTCCCCCGGCCCTCGCGGACCTTGACCGAGACCTCGATGGGCGTGCCCTCGAAGCCCCAACGCTCGCGGATCTTGCGCTCGAGGAACCGCCGGTAGCCGGCCTCCAGGAAGCCGGTCGAGAAGACGACGAACCTCGGCGGGCGGATGTCGGCCTGCGTCACGTACTTGATCTTCGGCGCGCGACCGCCGCGGGCCGGCGGCGGCGTCTCCTGGACCAGCGCCCGCACGAAGGAGTTCAGCTCGGCGGTGGGCACCCGCGACTCCCACGAGGCCAGCGCCGCACGCAGGTGGTCGGCGAGCTTGTTGACGCCGCGGCCGGTCGAGGCGGAGATGTTCACGCGGGTCGCCCACTTGACGCGGGCGAACTCGCGCTCGATCTCCTTCTCCAGCTGCATGTGGCGGTCCTCGTCGAGGGTGTCCCACTTGTTGATCGCGATGACCAGCGCCCGCCCGGCCTCGACCACCTGGGTGATCACCCGCTGGTCCTGCTCGCTGATCACCTCGTCGGCAGCCAGGAGGACGACAGCGACCTCGGCGGCCTGGATGGCCGCCTCCGTACGCAGGCTGGCGTAGTACTCGGTGCCGCTGGCGGTGTTCACCTTGCGTCGCAGCCCGGCGGTGTCGACGAAGCGCCACTCCTCGCCACCGAGCATGACCAGGGAGTCCACCGGGTCGACCGTCGTGCCGGCGACGGAGTCGACGACCGAGCGCTCGTCCTTGGCCAGCCGGTTGAGCAGGCTGGACTTGCCCACGTTGGGCCGACCGACGAGCGCCACCCTGCGGGGGCCGCCCTCCTCGAGCTGCTCACGCGGGGCCTCGGGCATCGCGTCGAGGATCAGGTCGAGCAGGTCACCGCTGGAGCGGCCGTGCAGGGCACTGACCGGCTGCGGCTCCCCGAGGCCGAGCGACCACAGCTCGGAGGCACTGGCCTCGCTGCGCTCGTCGTCGACCTTGTTGGCCACGAGGATCACCGGCCGGTCGCTGCGCCGCAGGATGCGCGCGGCGGCCAGATCGGTGTCGGTGGCGCCGACGGCACTGTCGACGACTAGGACGATGACGTCGGCGGTGTCCATGGCGTACTTGGCCTGGCGGGTGATCGAGGCGCCCATCCCGGTGGCCTTCGGGTCCCAGCCGCCGGTGTCGACGACCGTGAACCGCTTGCCGTTCCACAGCGCTTCGTAGGAGATGCGGTCCCGGGTGACACCCGGGATGTCCTGCACCACCGCGGCCCGGCGGCCCAGGAAGCGGTTGACGAGGGTGGACTTGCCGACGTTGGGCCGGCCCACGATCGCGACGACGGGCAGTGGCCCGGTCGGTTCTGTCATGTCCGCTCCCCCGCTCCGACGGCGGAGGCCGCCAGTTCCACGACCTTGTCGACGACGGCCTGGCGGTCGAGGTCGGTGCTGTCGACGACGATCGCGTCGACCGCCGGGCGCAGCGGGCTGTCGGCCCGGCTGCTGTCGTACTCGTCCCGCCGGCGCAGGTCCTCGGCGAGTTCGGCGACCTCGGCCGGCGTGCGCAGGCCCAGCTGGCCGGCCCGGCGCCCGGCGCGGACCTCGGGCGCCGCGGTCAGGTAGATCTTCAGCGTGGCGTCGGGAAGGACGACGGTGCCGATGTCGCGGCCCTCGACGACGACGGCGTCGGCCGCCGCGACGAGTGAGCGCTGCTGGTCGACGAGCTGCCGGCGCACGGCGGGGACCGCGGACACCGGGGAGACCGCCCGGGTCACCTCGGCGCTCCGGATCCGGACGGCGACGTCGACGCCGTCGACCTGCACCAGCTCGGCGCCGGCCGTCGTCCCGACCTCGATGGTGGCGCCGGCAACGACGCGGGCGACGGCCTCGGCGTCGGCCGGGTCGACCCCGGCGTCCAGCACGGCCACGGTGGCGGCGCGATACATGGCGCCGGTGTCGACGTAGGCCGCCCCGAGGCGGGCAGCGACGGCGCGGGCGACGCTGGACTTGCCGGTGCCGGAGGGCCCGTCGAGGGTGATCTGCCCGCGGAATGCGGCGCTCACTGGGCGATGTCCCGGCGGAGGGCGACGGCGCCGCGCAGGTACACGTGCTGCACGTCGGACCGGCTCAGCGGGGTCTCGACGTGGGCCATGAGCCGCAGCACGCGGGGCAGGGCGTGTGGCACGCCGATCTCGGTGGCACACATCAGTGGGACGTCACCCATCCCCAGCTCGCGGGCGGCGAGTGCCGGGAACTCCGACACCAGGTCAGGCGTGGCGGTGAACAGGATGCTGATGACGTCGTCGTGCTCGAGGCGGTTGCGTTCCAGCACGGCGCTCACCAGCTCGCGGGTCGCCTCGAGCACCTGCTCCCGGTCGTCGGCCTCGACCTGCGTCGCGCCCCGGATGGCTCGGACGGCCATGCACTCTCCTCGTTCGATCTGCAGGCCCGGATCGCCGGAGCCTGAGCAAGTTTATGTTCGGCCCCCTCCAGGGCACCGCCCCGAGCGTGCGAGGGGTGGGGAGGAGGGGGTCCTCTTTCAGAGGCCGACGGCCTCCTGCAGCGCGCCGATCTCCTCGCGGCTGAGCTTGCGGATCGTGCCCGACCGCATGGCCCGAAGCTCGATGGGGCCGACGGCGGTCCGCGTCAGCCGGGACACCGGAAGTCCGACGTGGTCCAGCAGCCGGCGCACGATGTGCTTGCGGCCCTCGTGCAGCACGACCTCGACCACGGACTGCCCGGCGTGGGTGTCCACGACCCGGAACGAATCCACGGCGACCGGGCCGTCGTCCAGTTCGACGCCGGCGCGCAGCCGCCGGTGCAGGTCACGCGGCACCGAGCCGCTGACCTGCGCGAGGTAGGTCTTCTTCACCTCATAGGAGGGGTGCGCCAGCCGGTGGGCCAACTCCCCGTCGGTGGTGAGCAGCAGCAGGCCCTCGGTGTCCTGGTCCAGCCGGCCGACGTGCACCAGCCCCTTGGCGAGGTCGCCGACCATGTCACCGACGGTGGGCCGGTTGCGGTCGTCGCTCATGGCGGTGATGACGCCCGGGGGCTTGTTCATCGCGTAGGTGACGCGGTCGTCGCGGATCTCGATGCGGACGCCGTCGACGGCGATCTTGTCGACCGACGGGTCGACCCGCATGCCCTGCACGGTGACCGGACGGCCGTTCACGCTGATCCGGCCGGCCTCGATCATGTCCTCGCTGACACGGCGGGAACCGACGCCGGCGCGGGCCAGGACCTTCTGCAGGCGCTCGCCCTGGCGTTCGTCGTCGTGCTCGGGCACGGCAGCGTCACCCGGGTGTGCGGGGGCGAGCTCCATGTCCTCGGACCAGCCGTCCCCGGCTGCGGTGGTGGTCTCGTCGTCGGGCGTTGCGGTGTTCATCACCGCCCAGTCTCCCACCGTTCGAAAGGTCTCTCGTCCACGCGACCGCAGATCTCGCCCCCCGGGGTACCGAACGTGACCGAGATCGCCGTCGTCGCCCTCCGGAAAGCTAGCGTCGGCCCATGGAGCCTTCAGCCCGGGGAGGCTTCCTTCGCCTGGCAACCGGCCTGTCCACGGCCGTCTCGGACGACGGCGACGGAGACGGTTCTGCGCCGGTGCTGCTCCTGCACGGGTGGACCGACTCTCGTCGCTCGTTCGCCGCGCTGACCCCCCTGCTGTCGACGCGCGTGCGCGTGATCGCTGTCGACCAGCGCGGACACGGCTACGACCTGGCAACCCTGGCCGCGGACGTCGTCGCGGTCCTCGACGCCCTGGAATTACGCCGCCGTGCTGGTGGGTGCCTCCAGTGGCGGATACGTCGCCCAGCAGGTCGCCGTGACCTCACCCGACCGCGTGGCCGGGCTGGTCCTCGCCGGCGCGCCCCGCGACCTCCGCGGCCGCCCACCGTTCGCTGCCGAGCTGGAGAAGATCACCGACCCTGTGGACCCGGAATGGGTCCGGACCTTCACGGCGGGCTTCACCGACCTCGACCGGCTGCCGTCCTGGTACGTGGATCTCATGGTCGACGACGCGCTGCGGCTGCCCGCCTCGATCTGGATGGCCACGTTCAACGCGTTCGACTACCCCGACACGGGCCACCTGGTGCTGGAGGAGCAGCCGGCTCAGCTTGCCGCCGACGTCCTGTCCTTCATTGCCGGACTGCCCGGGCAGGGCGACGACTGAGAGCTCTCGGGCGTTGTCCCTGCCCCCGCCAGAACGCGACAACGAACGGCAGCCTGAGGGGCGACGCTTCGCTGTCAGGCCCGCCGTCAGCTGTCGGGGTGCTCGTCGAGCATCGTCGAGGTCTCCGGCAGCAGCGGCGCGAGCTCCGGGAGGTCGGCGAGGCTGCTCAGCCCGAGCCGCTCGAGGAACAGCGGCGTCGTCGCGTAGAGCCCTCCCCCGCTGTCGGGGTCGGTGCCCACTTCGTGCACCAGCCCCCGCGACAACAGGGTGCGCATGACGCCGTCCACGCCGACGCCACGGATGCCCGAGACGCGGGCGCGGGTCACCGGCTGCCGATAGGCGATCACCGCGAGCGTCTCGAGCGCGGCCTGGGTGAGCCGGCTCCGCTGCCCGTCGACCAGGTACCGCTCGACGACCCCGGCGTGCTCTTCGCGGGTGTAGAGCCGCCACCCCTCCCCCACCCTGCGCAGCGTGAGGCCGGACCGCCGCTCGTCGTAGCCGGCTGCGAGGCCGGCGAGCCCCGTACGGACCTGCCCTACCGTGCTGCGCAGGGCCGACGCGAGCGTGTCCTCGTCGATCGGGTCGTCCATGACGAACAGCAGCGCCTCCAGACCTCCGGAGAGCTCCTCGGCCGAGAACAGCTCCAGCGGCTCCTCCTCCGGCGCAGGCTCCCCCGCCGGCACGTCGGCCGGCGTCGGGTCCTGGGCCGGCGGCTCGACGACGGGCTCCGGGGCAGCCAGGGGCTCCGGCTCGGTGACGGGCTCGGGCTCCGGCGGCGCCTCGACCGGCCGCTCGGCGACCTGGGTGGCCAGCGCCTTGGCGACGGCGTCCCAGGTGGCGGGGTCGGCGTCGCCGCGGCTCTCGGCCTCCACCCGGGTGGCCTCGAGTTCCGCGGCCAGCGCGTCCCAGGAGATGGGAACCGGCTCCTGGTCGGGCCGTTCCTGCTCGGTCACCGGTACTCCTCGTCCAGATCGTCGGCCACATCGTCGGCCACATCGTCAACATTGCCGTCCGCACCGTCCGTGCCGGCGCCGTCCTCGTCGGCCGGCACCTGGCCGCCGGTCCACCGCACGTGCAGCTCCCCCAGCGGCGTGAGCTGCTCGAACACCACCCGCTGCTGCCGGTACAGCTCCAGCAGGGCGAGGAAGCGGGCCACGACCTCGTTGGTGTGCCCGCAGTCGGCCGTGAGCGCCCGAAAGCTCGACGTCCCGGATCGCACCAGGTGATCGCGGACGACGAGCAGCTGCTCGGCCACGCTGACCGCCGGCGCGTGCAGGTGGGAGACGCTGACGACCTCGGGCGCCTTCGGCATCAGCGCCCGGGCGGCCAGCGCGGCGAACTGCTCGGGGGTCAGGTCGAGGGTCACCTCGGGCACCAGGTCGGCGAACCGGGGCTCCAGGCCTGCCTCGCGCGGGAACCGATGGGCCGCCTCGCTCTCCCGCTCCCGAAGGAAGGCCGCCGCCCGCTTGTAGGCCTTGTACTGCAGGAGCCGGGCGAACAGCAGGTCGCGGGCCTCGAGCAGCTCGAGGTCCTCTTCGTCGTCCACGTCGGCGGCCGGCAGCAGCCGGGCGGCCTTGAGGTCGAGCAGGGTGGAGGCGACGACGAGGAACTCGCTGGCCTGGTCGAGGTCCAGCTCGCTGCCGAGCGCGCGCAGGTGAGCGATGAACTCGTCGGTGACCTTCGACAGTGCGATCTCGGTGACGTCGAGCTTGTGCTTGCTGATCAGCTGCAGAAGCAGGTCGAACGGACCCTCGAAGTTGCTGAGCTTGACCGTGAAACGAGCAGGCGCGGCGCCGTCGACCTGAGAGGCCGTCGGAACCGCGCCGGCGCTGCTGCTCACGGACGCCGAGAGTAGTGAAAGGACCCCGTCCTCCTCACGCCTCGCAAGCTCGGCGCGAGCCTCGGGACGGAGCCACTCACTGCCCTCGGAGGCGACGAACGAGCACGGAGTCGTCCCCACGATCGTCGAGGTCGGCGAGGATGACCGCGATCGCCTCACGCACGATGCGCCCGCGGTCGGCGGCCACGCCGTGCTGCCCCCGGAGGGTCAGCCGGGCGCCCTCCAGCGCAAGGAGCTCGTCTGCGGAGATGTAGACGGTGATCTTCTCGTCGTGCTTGGTGCGATCGACCCGGCTGCGGGCCGGACGTCCGCGGCTGGGGACGGCGGGCTGCATGGTCGGCGCCGAGCGGTACGACGCCAGGCTGTCCGCGGCGCCGCCGGGCACCAGGGTGAGCGGCGGCTGCGACTCTGTCTCCTCCGAGCGCCGTCCAGCCGTCCCGTTACGCAGCGCCGGCGAGCTCGTCGTGGTACTCAGGCTGGGCAGTTCCGTCACCTCGGGGACCGAGGAAGCGGTGTCGGTGCGACGGAACAGCTCCGACGCACCGGGGAGCACAGGCCGGCGCGTCATGACGCCTCCTCGCTGGCGCTCGTCGGATACATGACCCGGGTCGCTGCACTCATGAGTGCCCTCGCAAGCTCGGTCACAGTGCCAGCACCTCCTTGGCGAGGTCGCGGTACGCCGCGGCGCCCGACGACGTGGGCGCCCACGTGGTGATCGGCTGGCCGGCGACCGTGGTCTCCGGGAACCGCACGGTGCGCTGGATGACGGTTTTGAACACGGTGTCGTCGAAGGCCTCGACCACCCGGGTGAACACCTCGCGGCAGTGCACCGTCCGCGTGTCGTACATGGTGGCGAGGATCCCGGAGATCTCCAGCGACGGGTTGAGCCGCTCCTTGACCTTCTCGATCGTGTCGACCAGCAGCGCCACCCCGCGCAACGAGAAGTACTCGCACTCCAGCGGGATGATCACGCCCTGCGCCGCGGTGAGCGCATTGACCGTCAGCAGTCCGAGGGATGGCTGGCAGTCGATGAGGATGTAGTCGTAGTCGTTGCGAACGTCGGCCAGCACCCGCAGCAGCGTCTGCTCGCGGGCCACCTCGCTGACCAGCTGCACCTCGGCGGCCGACAGGTCGATGTTGCTGGGCACCAGGTCCAGCCCCGGGATGTCGGTCGGGACGCGGA
>JAOPUS010000105.1 GCA_025963345.1 Blastococcus sp.
TCAGGCCGCCTCGAGCTGGCGGTATTCCTTGGGGAGCAGCGCCAGCGCGTGATCCAGGTGCGTGGCGTCCATGGCCTCGCGCAGGACGGAGAGGACCGCTCCCACGCCGCGCCGGGTCTCGTCCTCCTTCAGCCCGGTCCTCCGGCTGATCTCCCGGACGAACTCGGCCAGCGGTTTCGGGTGCGCATGCCCGTCGTGACGGGGGAGGTGGGGTTCGAGCCAGTCCGGCAGCGCCACCGCGACTTGCTGGAGTTCCCCGCCGCTGATCTGGGCGGCGAGTTCCTCCAACGTCGCGCGGGTGAGGTCCGCGGCTTCCTCCTTGGACAGTCCGGCACGCTCGGCGACGGTCGCAAAGAAGGTCTTCTTGTCCACCGATTCACTCACTCTCGTCCAGCAGCGCTGTGTACTCGCGGGGCAGCTGCGCCAGCACGTCCTCGAACTCGTTGCTCGTGACCGCCTCGCGGAGTGTCTGGAACACCGCCTTCACCCCTGCCCTCGCTGCCTCGAAGTCGACGAAGGCGCGGTCGGCCACCCGCTGGATGAACACCTCGACGTCGACGGGCTCGGCGTGCTCGTGCTCCGGGCGCAGCCACTCCTCGAACGGCGACGGCAGCTGGACGGCGAGGTCCCGAGCCTCGCCCCCGCTGATCCGCTGGGAGAGGACCTGCAGCGTGACGCGCGTGAGGGCCTCGGCCATCTCCTTGTCGGTCAGCGGCATTCCGTCCAGACGTCGGGAGGCCGAGACGCCGGCACGTTGACGGACGAGTTCGATGAACTGGTCGTAGTCCACGTGGCCTCTCCTTCGGGAGTCCGGCGCCAGCGGCATACCCAGGGGACGCCCCGCTGAACGCCCCCGGCGGCGACGAACGGTTGCCGCCGGCCGGTGTGGCGATCTGGTGTGCTGGGCACAACCGCCCTGTGATCCCTCTCCTCGCCGAGGCCACGCCGGTCCGCCCCGCCCGGCACGGGGATGGACCTGTCTGGGATGACGCCGCCGGTGAGCTGCTCTGGGTGGACACCGCCGGCCAGGTCCGTTGGGGACGGGTCGACCCGGGCGGCCGGGTGAGCGACCTGGCGGTGCGGCCGGTCGGCCAATCCGTGGGCGCCGTCGCTCCCACCACGACCCCCGCCTGGCTGCTGGCCGCCGGCAGCGGGTTCCGCGGCCTCACCCCGGACGGAGAGGTGACCGTTCTGCTGGACCTCACCGAGGAGGCGGCGGCCGACACCCCGATGCGCAGCGGCGCCTGCGACCGTGCCGGCAGGTTCTTCGCCGGCACGGGGGGCCTCCACGAGACGCCCGGGGCGGGATCCCTGTACCGGGTCGACCTGGACGGGACGGTCGTCGCCGTCCTCACGGGACTTGTGGTCGTCGCCGGGATCGCCTGGTCCCCGGACGACGACGTCCTCTACCTCGCCGACTCCGGCGCCCGGACGGTCACCGCCTTCGACTATGACGTGGACCTGGGCACGCTGGGTCGGCCGCGGGTACTGCTGGAGTTCGACGGCGACGGGCCCGGAACTCCCCACGGCCTGGCAGTGGACCGGGCGGGCCACCTCTGGATCTCGCTGTGGGGCGCGGGTGAGGTGCGCCAGTACAGCCCCGCGGGGACGCTCGAAGCTGTCGTGCGCGTGCGTGCGACGCGGGCGACCGGGTGCGCCTTCGCCGGTCCTGCGCTGGACGTCCTCGTGGTGAGCACGGCCTCCGCCGAGGGGCTCTCCGTGAGGGAGCAGGCGATCCAGCCCGACGCCGGCAGGCTGTTCACCACGCGCCCCCCGGACGTCCTCGGCCGGCCCGCCTTTCCCTACCGGGGTCCAGTGCGCGGACTGACCCGGGTCTGATCCGCCCCCGGACTGCCGAGCCGTCGGCGACGGTCCGGTCGGGCGCTGACGTGTTTCAGAACCCGGGGAACACCCGGCGGAGGTCGTCCAACGACACGGCGCCGACCACGCGGACGCCCCCTGCACTGTCCGACGCTCGTAGGCGGCCGGTCAGCAGTCTCGGCAGTGCCTCCCCAGGCAGGTGCACTTCGCCGTCGGACTGCTCGGGTGCGTCGGTCAATCGAGCCTGATCCCCGAGCGTGAGCCCGAGGGTCCTGTCCGGTGACGTCGTCCGGAGGGTGAGCGTGACGGGGCGGCTGCTCAGTGCGTCCGTCTTCGCGGTGAAGCCGAGCAGGAAGGCCAGAGGGCCGAGGTACTGCTCGACGAGGACGGCGGCGACGTCGTCGGGGATGGTGGCCGCGGGGTCGAACGCGACCTCGACGTCCCAGGCGTGGAGCGCGGCCTCGTTGAGTCGCATGCCGGTGAACAGGTCGAGGCCGGCAGGTTCTGGCAGGAACGCCATCGGGACGCGCAGGTCGATGCGCTGCGCGGAGTCCAGCTCCGCATATGCCTGGTCGAGCTCCCCGCCGGCCCGCAGGTATCCGTCGGCCTGCTCCCGCGGACTCATTGCGTTCCATCGGGCCCAGACGGACTGATTGGCGTCCGCGGCTCGATCGACGCCTGCCTGCGCGGCGCGCAGCGTCTCCAGGGTGATCTGGGCACCGCTGCCGAGGTGGGACAGCACCTGGGCGACCGTCCACTCGGACGCCCCGGACGGCTGGGTCAGTTCGTCGTCGGTCAGTGCGCCCACCAGCCGGGCGAGCCGCTGGTAGGTGCGGTGATCGGCGTCGATGGTCTTGTCGGCGAGCGGGGTCATCGTTCTCCTTGTGACGTCAGCTGGGGCCGCGAAGCGTTCCGGCGGAGTCGCGACTGATCGCAGGTCGCTGTCGTGGGCGACGGCCCGGTGCGTGCCGTCGCGGTGATGGTCGTGGCGGAGCAGACGCGACGCCGGAGGCATGCCCCGGTGGCCGACGGTGGCCTCAGCATCGGCGCGCCCGGCGGGAACCAGGGTGGCAGAGCGCCGCACTGTGACGGGTCATGCCGATGCCGCCCCTCGCTCGCTGTGGAAGCATCCTATGACCGCTGGTTGAACGGTCAAGTGATTCGACGGATCCGCTGTCGCCGGTGTCCCACGCGCTGGCCCGTGGGTCGGGGCCGATCCGAACGATCTCCTCGCGGCGTGGCGGCTGACGCGGTCGGTCGTGGGACTGATCGACACCGACAGTCGCTGCTCGTACATGGGTAGGCCCTTGGCGAGCGGCCGGGCGGCCGCGTCGAGGCGCGGTTCGCGCTACACGGCGTCGCGGCGTTGCAACCAGCGCAGGGCCAGCCAGCCGAGCGGGACCGGTAGCCAGAAGGTTGCGAGTCGGAACAGCAGCACGCTGCTCACCGCCGCCGTGCTCGGCACACCGAGAGCAGCCAGGCCCGTCGACAGCGCTACTTCCACCGCGCCGAGTCCGCCGGGTGTCGGCGCAACGGACCCGATGGCTGCGCCTGTCAGATAGACCACGGCCGCGCCCGTGAGTCCGATCGGACTGTGGAAGGCATGCACCGCGCACCACAGCGCCGCGATGTAGGCGGTGTTCAGAGCCAGGGCTCCTACGAGTGCCTGAGCGAGCTTGGCGGGGCTGGTCAGGAGGTCGGCCAGCCGTGACAGCGATTGGCGCAGCGGTGGCAGCAGGCGGGCGGAGAGCCAATGCCGTGCACCAGGGATCGCCAGTGCGAGCAGGATCAGCCCGGCCAGGCCTCCCAGGATCCCGAAGGCCCAACCGGGGACCGGGAGACCCTCGCTCGTGGAGGCGCCCGTTGCCGCGGCGACGGCGAGGAGCAGAACGACGTGCAAGGCCGCGTTCACGGCCTGGGACAGTCCCAGGCTGGTGGCGATGCCCGCCGACGCGACTCCCGACTTCTGCAGGTATCTGACGTTGATGGTGAGTCCGCCGACGGCAGGTGGCGTGACGAACCCCGCGAAGGATGCCGCGAGCTGGGCGAGGGCCGTCCGGGCGAAGGACAGCTTTTCGCGGACGTACCCCATCAGCGACACGGCGGCCGCGACGTAGGTCAGAGCCGAGGCGAGCAGCACGAGTGGCACCCACCGCCACCGTGCCTGTGAGAACACGGTCACGAGGTCGACGGAGCTCAGCTGGCCGACGACCAGGTAGCCGGCGACGATGATCGCGACGATCGACAGGATCGCCCGCGGCCGGATGCGTTCGACCTCGACGAGCTCGTGCGGCCGGTGATCGGTCTGCGCCTGGATCTCGTTCCGCACGGACTCGAGGAGCCCGGGGTGCTGTTTGACCGCCCGGCGGGTTGCTCCGGGAAGCGCGATCGGCTGCAGGACAGGTATGACCGCGGCCAACTCGTCCTCGGTCATATTGCTGCGCGCGCTGCGGACTGCCCGCTCCGCGCCCGCCAGCTGCGCGGTGGTGATCAGCAGTTGCACCCGATCAAGGCTCACCCGCAGATCGCTGGCGAACACGGCGCCGTCGGCCGGGATCGGCAGCACAGGCTGACCGCTCGGGTCCATGAGGAGCTTTCCCGCAGTCAGACCCCGGTGGGTGACGCGGTGGACATGCAACGTGCTGACGCTGCTCCACAGCTCGTCGAGCTGACGGTCCGTGGGGTCCTGCAGCGCCGTGGCGACCGGCAACTCGTACACGAGAACGATCGAGTCGGGACCGCACGGCAGCCCCGCGAGCAGACGAGGGCTCCGCACGCCGACGCTCTGCATCATCATCGCGAGCAAGGAGCGGTGTTCGGTCACCCTCTCCAAGGACAGCGCCGGCGCGGGTGCGAGTTCGGTGCGGAGCCGGAGTGTCCGGTAGACGTTGTACGCCGCGCCCGACGCGATCAGCTCCCGGTCGAACACCTGCACGGTGAGTTGCTTGCCGGCGCGGGTCGTGGCCAGGTACTCGCGGTGGTCGTCCGGGTCCGCGGCGACCTCCTCGAGGCGTACGAGGTCGAAGCCCTGCCGTCCCACGGCCCCTGCGATCCTGTTCCCGTCCGGGCGGTCGTTCACGCTGCCCGCGGCAAAGCGGACGGCGATGCCGACCCCCATCCCGAGGACCACACTCGACGTCAGGGACAGCAACGTGGCCTGGGCAGCGATGAAGGCCGAGATCACGTACACAGCCGTGACCGCCCCGAGCAGCCTGCGCCACAGCTTTTCGTCGACGACGCCGACCACCGCCGCGAACGCGAAGAGGGCGGCCAGATAGGCATCCAGGGGCCGGGCCGTCGCGCCGCCGGGCAGGCGGGTCAGCGCCGCGTGGAGCGCGCTCGACGGAAAAGCGGTGACTACCCGACCCAAGCCTTCCGCGACCCCCATCGCGAGCAGGCCCGTGAGAACCGCCTCGATCAGACGACGCCGGTAGCCACGCACGATCTCTCGCACGATCAGCGCCAGCGGAATGGCCAGGGCGCCCAAGGCTGAGACGAACCGCAACGCGTCGCCGAACAACGCCGGAAGGTGACCCAGCAGCCGGGCGAGGTCGGCACTGGCACCGCGACTGGTCTCGCGGCCGACCACAGCGAGACCCGTGAGCAGCAGGAGGACGACGACGAGGGCGATGAGACGGATCAGATCCAGCGGCCGGTGGATCCTGGCGGGCCAGGACTCGACGACTTCGACCTGCGGGGACCGTGGCGGTGGTACAGCCGTCCCCGTCATCGCACGCCACTCCCGTCATCGCCTGACCTGCAGCATTGCACCCTGAGGGGGCCGAACGGCCCGCTCACGAATGAACCCCCGCAGTCGAGGACTGGGGGTCCACCTCGATGTCCGAGGCTCGGCGGAGCGAGCCGTGTGATCAAATCCACCGACCGAGTCGGTCGGGGTACCGACCATATCGGTCGGAGATCTGTACGGTCGCGGCGTGGCCAGACCGTTCCGTCAGCAGATCGACGAGGGCATCCTCGACCGGGCCGCCGCGCTGTTCGCCCAACGCGGCTTCGAGCACACCTCGGTGCAGGCCATCGCCGACGCTGTCGGGCTGTCCAAAGCGGGGCTGCTGCACCACTACCCGAGCAAAGAGGCGCTCCGTGAGGCCGTGCTGGCCCAATCGCGTGCGCTGACCGAACGGGCCCTCGAACGGGTCGCGACTCTGACCCCTGGCCCTCGCCGTGACCGGCGGGCAGTGGAGGCGCTGGTCGATCTGGCGCTCGCCCAGCCGGGCACGCTCGCCTTCATGCTCGGCGCTGCCACGGCGCAGGGCGCCGAGCACGCCGCGTTCGAAGCCGCCGCCAGCGACCCGGTCTTCCAGATGTTCAGCGTCGACGCCGACACCGGACGGGAGCGCCTGATCCGGGTCATCGGAGCCACGGCCGCCCTGGGCGTCTTGGCCCTGGCCGCCCACAAGGCCGGAGACACCGCAGCGTGGCGGTCGCATGTCATCGACACCAGCTACGACGCGCTCGGCCACCCCCCGGGCGCCCTCACTTCCCGCACCGACCAGGTGGAGGCCTGACCAGATGGCAAGACTGTTGTTCCGACTCGGCTCGTTCTCCCATCGGCACCGCCTGGCGGTGATCCTCGTCTGGCTCGTGGCCCTCCTGGGCGGTGGCGTCGGCGCGGCCACCCTGGCCGGACAGACGTCCAACACCTTCTCGATCCCCGGGCAGGAGTCCACCACCGCGCTGGACCTCATCACCGAGAAGTTCGGTTCCGGTGGCGGAGGGGCAACGGCCCGGGTGGTGGTGGCCGCGCCCGCCGGCCAGACCCTGGCCACGTCGTCCAACGCCGCGGCTGTCACCAGCCTGGTCGCCGACCTGGCCGACCTGCCCGGTGTCGCCTCGGCCAGCGACCCGCTGGACCCGGCCGCCCCGACGGTCAACGCCGACCAGAGCACCGCTTACAGCACGGTGACCTACACCGCCGCGGCCCCCGATGTGACCGCTGCGCAGAAGGACGCGCTGCTGGCCGCCGTCGACGGCGCCCGGGACACGGGGCTCACCGTCGAGGTCACCGGCGAGGCCGCCCAGGCGGCCCCCGAGGCCGGTGGCGCCACCGAGGCGATCGGCGTCGTCCTGGCCCTGGTGATCCTCGCGGTCACGTACGGCTCGCTGATCGTGGCCGGGATGAACCTGCTGACGGCGATCGTCGGCGTGGGCATCGGCATCCTGGGCATCACCATCGCCACCGGCTTCATGGACCTCTCGTCGACCACCTCGGCGCTGGCCGGAATGCTCGGGCTGGCGGTCGGCATCGACTACGCCCTGTTCATCGTCACCCGGTTCCGCCAGGAACTACGACGCGGCGCCGACGTCGGCACCGCCGTCGCCACGGCTGTGGGCACCGCCGGCTCCGCGGTGGTCACCGCCGGTCTCACGGTGGTCATCGCCCTGGTCGGGCTGTTCGTGGTCGGCATCCCGTTCCTGACCCAGATGGGGGTAGCCGCGGCCGCGACCATCGTCTTCGCCGTCCTCATCGCGGTCACCCTGGTGCCGGCGGTGCTGAGCTATCTCGGCTACCGGGCGCTGCCTCGCAAGCAGCGCGCCGCCGCCGTGGAGGCGACCGGGGACGGTGCCGTCGGCCGGCGCGGGTTCCTCGCCGGCTGGATCACGACGGTCACCCGTCGCCGCGTGCTGTCGCTGGTGTTCGCGATGGCCGCGCTCAGTGCGATCGCCGTCCCGTTCTTCTCGATGCAGACCACCCTGATGCCCAGTCCGGCCCAGGACAGCACCCAGGCCCGCGCGGAGCACCTGCTCGCCGAGGGCTTCGGCGCCGGCTTCAACGGCCCGCTCACCGTGCTCTTCGACGGCAGCGGAGCAGCAGCCGCCGCCACCCGGGCCAGTGGCGCGATCGCCGGACTGGACGACGTCGCCGCGGTCACCGCCCCCATTCCCAACGCCGACGGCAGCGCGGCCCTGCTGACCGTCATCCCGAAGTCCGGACCCGGCAGCACGGCCACGGAGGACCTCGTCGTCGACGTCCGTGCACTGCTGGCCGACACCGACGGGCCGAGTGCCTACGTCACCGGCACCACTGCGGTCAGCGTCGACGTCGCGCAGAGCCTCGACAAGGCGCTGCCGATCTATCTGGGCCTGGTCGTGAGCCTGGCGTTGGTGCTGCTGGTGCTGGTCTTCCGCTCGCTGCTGGTCCCGCTGGTCGGGGTGCTGGGCTTCCTGCTCACCATCGGCGCCTCACTCGGCGCCACGGTCGCGGTGTTCCAGTGGGGTTGGCTGGCTGACCTGATCGCCCTGGACAGCACCGGCCCGCTGATCAGCCTCGCCCCGATCCTGGTCATCGGCATCCTGTTCGGGCTCGCGATGGACTACCAGATCTTCCTGGTCTCCCGCATGCACGAGGCTCACAGCCTCGGCGCCGCACCGTTGGACGCCATCCGCACCGGCTTCCGGCAAGCGGCCCCCGTCGTGGTGGCCGCGGCGGCGATCATGTTCGCGGTCTTCGCCGGGTTCGTCCCCGCCGGCGATGCCACCATCAAGTCGATCGGCTTCGCACTCGCCGTCGGCATCATCTTCGACGCCCTTGTCGTCCGGATGGTCCTCGTCCCGGCCGCGCTCGCCCTGCTCGGTGAGCGGGCCTGGTGGCTGCCGCGCTGGCTGCGCTGGCTGCCCATCCTGGATGTCGAGGGCGCCGGCCTCGAGCGGCCCGCCACCCGGCGCCGGGAGGACGAGCGCGACCTGGTCGGAGTGGCCGGGCGGTGATCGGCCGGGCCCGTCTCCCCGGAGGCGGGCCGTGCCGTCGTCGGATCCGGAGCGCGGCCGCTGCGCGTGGTTGCCGGCCGTCGACGCGATGATCGATGCCCGCAGCCTGTGACGCACGGATCGCGCCCGGGTTGCGCACATCGAGCCTCGGCGGGGCTCGGCGGCTGGACGACCTGCCGTCGGAGGTGCGGCGACGATCGCAGCCTCGGGCGCGCCCGAAACCTTCCGCGGGCTCGACGAGCGCACCGGGCGGTGAAGGAGCGGATCTACGCGACCCTCACCTGCCTGGCGATCCTGGCGGCAATCTCCGCGACCGGTCACGCCACTCCGTCGGACGCACTGCTGTCCCTCGCGGTCGGCGTGACCGGAATCGCGGCCGCAGGCTTCCTCGCGGAGGTGGTCGCTCACCAGGTCGCCCATCAGCATGGGGATCGGCATCCACCCCGGTCGTCGTGCTCGCCCTCTCGTGGGCGGGAGTGATGTCTGTCGACACTGCGCTGTGGACCGGGATGGCGCTCGACGCCGCCACGCTGGTGGCCGTGATGCTGGTCGCCGCCCACCGCTCCGGTTTGCCGCCCGTCCAGCGCCTGCTCTCGTCGGCGATGCTCGTCGGGCTGCGCTCGCTGGACGACAGAGCCCCATGGTCAGCGACCATGGGGCTCTGTGTGTCTGTGGTGTCCGAGGGGGACCAGGACCGCCTGTCGTCGGCGATGGCCTACCCGTGGACCCAGGGCGAGGAAGTGCTGTGGCGTCCGGGTTTCCACGAGCATGGCCGGAACCGAGCGCGCACCGGGATGACGCCGCCCGCGAGGTCTCCGGTGGGCGGGTGTCCGCTCTCACGACGCGGCGGGCGAGTCCATGGGTCCTCGTCACTTTCCGAGTCGACAGGGCATGCCGTTCGGTCAGCGGCTGCGGCGGTTGACCCGCAGCACCATCCCGTCCGCGCCGGCGAGGACCACCAGGTTGCCGCGGCGGAACCGGGTCCGCGACGGCGTGTTCGGGTCCGGCGAGACGTCGTCGGCCGCGTCGAGGCAGCGCTGGATGTCTCCGTCGGTGACCTTCATGCCGGTCGCGGCCTCCCGCGCGCCGCGGGTCATCCGCAGCGTCCCTGCCGCCCGGCGGGTTGAGGAAGTCGGCCACACGGAGGCGGCGATCGCCGCGTCCGTGGAGCTGTCGTCGTGGTCGTCGCCGAGCGACGGTGGGGCGAGGAAGGTCAGGGCAGGTGCGGTCATGCGGTCGTCCAATCTTCAGGAAGCGGGGCGGTTGGCCTCTCCGCGGTGGTGCGGGCGAGAGTCTCGGCGGTCCGACGAGCGACTCACGGACAGGCTCGGTCCAGCGAACGGAGAGCACCTCTCGAGCAGCAGATTCCGCGTCGCGCCCCGGCCGGCCGGGGCGCTCAGCCGGGCCACGGGGTCGACGTCGCGCCCTCTGTGGTGCCGTCGGAAGGAATCGAACCCCCCGCATCGCCCATGCTCGACTGCCACGCCAAGCGGCGTCGTCTGTGTAGCGCTGTGAACGCCGGCGCATCCAGGGACGGCACCGCGTACAACGGGGAGGGCCCGTGGATCCTTCCCTTGTTGCGGAACGGTCTGCCAGATGCCGGAACGCTACGCCGAGGCAAAGCGGGCATGGGGGACCGGGGAACCGAACCGAGCGAGGGTGGCCGACATGGAGAACCGGAGCCTGGGCCGAGGTCGGATGAGCGTGCCGGTGGTCGGGCTCGGCACCTGGCGGCGGCTGGAGGCGGCCGCGGCCGCCGGCCGGCACCGCGAGCTCATCGACGCCGCCATCGCGGTCGGCATCCGGCTCGTCGACACCTCACCCATGTACGGCGCCGCCGAGCGCCTGCTCGCCGAAGCGCTCGACGGCAAGCGCCACCAGGTCCTCATCGCCGACAAGGTCTGGACCCCGTCCCCGGAGGAGGGCGTGGCACAGCTCGCCCGCGCTGTGGACTGGTACGGCGGCCGCGTCGATCTCATGCAGATCCACAACCTCGTGGCCTGGCCCGCGCACCTGCCGATGCTCGAGGCCGCCCGGGCTCAGGGGCTGGTCGGCCTGATCGGTGCCACCCATTACTCCGCGGCCGCCTTCCCCGAACTTGCCGAGCTCATGGCCACCGGTCGCATCGACACCGTCCAGGTGCCCTACAACCCGCTGCAGCGCGAGGTCGAGCACACGATCCTGCCGCTCGCTGACGAGCTCGGCCTCGGCGTCCTGCTCATGCGCCCGCTCGGCGAGGGGCGGCTCG
>JAOPUS010000119.1 GCA_025963345.1 Blastococcus sp.
CGTGGTGGTCGCGGAGGGCGTTGACGTGGTGCTCGTCGCCGGCGACGTCTACGACCGCGCCGTGCCGTCTGCCGACGCCACCGCGGTGCTCAGTCGAGTGGTCGCCCGGCTCCGTCGCGCCGGCGCCACCGTGGTGCTCACCCCGGGCAACCATGACTCCGCGCGCCGGCTGGGCACGTTCTCGGAGCTGCTGGCGGCCGGCGGCCTGCACGTCCGGGCCGAGACCCCGCGTCTCGACGAGCCCGTCCTGCTCGCCGACGCGCACGGCGACGTCGCGATCTACGGGCTGCCCTACCTGGAGCCGGAGGTCGCGCGCTTCGAGCTCGGCCTGGGTGGGCGGGGGACCGGCGCAGCCCGCAGTCACGAGGCAGTGCTGGCCGAGGCCATGGACCGGGTGCGGGCCGACCTGTTCCTGCGCCCCGGCACCCGCTCGGTGGTGCTGGCGCACGCCTTCGTCGGTGGCGGGCAGCCGAGCGAGAGCGAGCGGGACATCAGCGTCGGGGGGGTCGATCTCGTGCCGGCCGCGGTCTTCGACGGCGTCGACTACGTCGCGCTCGGTCACCTGCACCGGCCACAGACGCTCACCCCGCGGCTCCGCTACAGCGGCTCGCCCTTGGCGTACTCCTTCGGCGAGGCCGGCCAGCAGAAGCAGGCCTGGCTGGTCGACCTCGATGCCTCCGGGCTGACCGAGGTACGGGCGGTACCGCTGCCGACACCGCGCCCACTGACAGTGCTGACCGGCGCGCTCGAGGAGCTGTTGTCCGACCCTGCGCATGCCGCGGTCGAGGAGTACTTCGTCTCCGCCCGGCTGACCGACCCCGTGCGGCCCACCGATCCGATGCGCCGGCTGCAGGGCCGGTTCCCGCACTGTGTCCACCTCGAGTGGGCCGGCGCTTCGGCGGGCGCCGACGCGCGCAGCTACCAGGAGATGCTGCGCGGCCGCAGCGACATCGAGGTCGTGGGGGAGTTCGTCGGCCGCGTCCGCGCGGTGCCCGCAACTCCCGCCGAGCGTGAGCTGCTCGGCCGGGCCCTCGCGGCAGCCGCGCGGGCGGAGGTCGACGCGTGAGGCTCCACTCGCTCACCCTGACGGCGTTCGGCCCGTTCCCGGACACCGTCGAGGTCGACCTCGACGAGGCCGGGCGGGACGGGTTGTTCCTGCTGTGGGGCCCGACCGGTGCCGGGAAGACCACCCTGCTCGATGCCGTCGTGTTCGCGTTCTACGGCACGGTGCCGGGTGCCCGCGGGGAGGAGAAGCGTCTCCGCAGCGACCACGCCGGTGTCGAGGTCCGCACCGAGGTCTCCTGCGAGGTAACCCTCGGTCCCGAACGGCTGCGGGTGATCCGCCGGCCTGAGCAGCAGCGGCCCAAGAAGCGCGGCGAGGGCTGGACCACCGAGCAGGCCAAGCTGACCGTTCAGCGCTGGACGGGTGGCGATTGGGCGCCGGTCAGCACGCGGATCGACGAGGGTTCGGAGTACCTGCGCACGAGGCTGGGCCTCTCGGCGGAGCAGTTCTGTCAGGTGGTCCTGCTGCCGCAGGGAGACTTCGCGCGGTTCCTACGCGCGGAGCCGGAGGACCGGGGCCGTCTCCTGCGCACCCTGTTCGACGTCGGCCGCTTCGCCAAGGTGGAGGACTGGCTGGCAGGCGAGCGGTCGGCTGCCCGCGACCGCCTCGACGCGACCCGGCACACGATGGGCACGCTGCTGGCCAGGCTCGCGCAGGTCGCCGACGTCGAGATCCCCGAGGAGCTGGCGCCTGAGCTCGCCGGCGCCGGCGCGGGGCGGGGCGCAGCGCGCTGGGTCGCCGAGCTTCGGACGACCGCTGCGGGCCGGCTGTCCCGCGCCGTGGTCGCGGCCGACGAGGCGGTGGCGCGCTCGGTCGAGGTGGATGCGGAGGTCGCGGGTGCGCGGGCGCTCGCTGACCGGCACACCCGCCGTGACCGGGCCCGTGCCGAGGTCGACCGGCTCACCGGCGAGGCGGCGAGGGTCGCGCCCGTGCGTGCCCAGCGGGACGAGGGGCGCCGGGCCGAACCGCTGCGCGACGTCCTCGAGGCTGCGGGGCGGACCGCCCTCGCCGCGGAGCAGGCCGACGAGAACCTCCGCTCGTGCGTGGTCGCCTGGACCGCGGTGTCGCAGGGCCGGGACGCCGACTCCCTGCTGGCGCGCGCCCTCCGCGACGAGGCGGCCGGCCTCCGGGCGCTGCTCCCCGAGATCGACCGGGCCGCAGCGCTGGAGCGGCGGTTGCTCGGCCTGGACCGCACGGTGGACGCTCTCGCCGCCGGCTGTGCGGAGGGCGCGACCGCCGCGGCGAGCTGGCCGCTCCGAATTGCGGAGCACGAGGCCCGCCTGGCCGAGGCGCAGGACGCGGCCGCCCGGCTCGCCGGCCTGCGGGAGCAGCGTGATGCGGCCCGGGCGGCGCTGGACGCCGCTCGGGCGGCGGAGGGCATGCAGGGCATGCTCGCGGGTTCCCGGAGCGAGGCCGCACACCGCCGGGAGCAGTGGGTCGACGCCCGGGAGCGGTGGCTGGACCTTCGGGGGCAGCGGCTGGACGGGATGGCCGCCGAACTCGCCGCAGGACTCGTCCCCGGTGCGGACTGCCCGGTGTGCGGGGCGACCGAGCACCCTCGTCCCGCCGAGCACGACGGGCCGGTGGTGACGGCGGCCGACGAGCACGCCGCGCGCGCGGTCGTCGACTCGGCCGAGGCCGCGAGCGCCGCCGCCGCGGCCGTCGTCGAGACGCATGAGCGCGACCTGGCAGTGCTGCGTGGGCGCGCCGGAGACCGCCTGATCGCCGAGCTGCGCGTGGTGTCCGAGGAGCGGGATTCGGCCGCGGCGTCGGCCGCCGCGGAGGCCGCCGAGCTGCCGGTGGCCCGGGCGGAACTGGCGGCGATCCTGACGGCTCGGGACTCCGCGGCGGCCGCGCTGGCGGTCGATCGCGAGGAGTTGCAGGCCCGGTCGGCGGAGTCCGATGCCACACGTGCCGCGCTCGAACAGCTGACGTGTCGGCTCACCGCGGCCCGAGGAGACGACGCGGACCTGCCCGGTCGGATCGCCCGGCTGACGACGGAGGCCGATCGGTGCGAGGCGGTCGTCGAGGCCGCGACCGAGGAGCTCCGGGCGCGGGCGGCGGCGGACACGGCCCGCCTGGCGGCTGAGCAGCGAGCCGAGCAGGCCGGGTTCGCGGACGTGCTGGAGGCCGCCGCCGCGCTCCTCGACGCCGGACGGCTGGCTGCCCTGGATCGGCAGATCGTGGAGCACGACCACGCGCTCTCCGTGGCACAGGCCTCGCTGGCCGACCAAGACCTCGTCGACCTGTCTCCGCGACCCGATCTGGAGGAGCTGGGGGAGCGGTGCGCCGAGGTCACCCGGCGACGTGACGACGCCGTCGCCGAGCTCGATCGCGCTCGCCGGTGCGCCGGAGGACTGGACGCACTCGCCGGGGAGGTCACCGCATTGCAGGTGGAGCTCGACGAGCGGCGCTCCATGGCCGACCAGGTCACCGAGCTCGCGGACCTGGTGAACGGACGCGGAGCCAACACGCTGCGGATGCGGCTGCAGTCCTTCGTCCTCGCCGCCCGGCTGGAGCAGGTCGCCGAGGCGGCCAGCCGTCGGCTGCAGGACATGTCCGGCGGTCGGTACACGTTCCGGCACAACGAAGCCCAGGGGCGGCACGGGGCCCGAGGCGGACTGGGCCTCGACGTCCTGGACGAGTACACCGGCTGCCTCCGGGCTACCAAGACCCTGTCGGGGGGCGAGAGCTTCATGGCCTCCCTGGCGCTGGCGCTCGGGCTGGCCGACGTCGTGACCGCCGAGTCCGGCGGGGTGCAGATCGACACGCTCTTCGTCGACGAGGGGTTCGGCACGCTGGACGCCCGGGCCCTGGACGCCGTGATGACGGTGCTCGACGAGCTCCGCAGGGGCGGACGGACCGTCGGTGTGATCAGTCACCTCGAGGAGTTGCGTACCCGGATCCCCACGCGGATCGAGGTCATCGCCGGCCGGGAGGGCTCCCGCCTGGCCGGCTGACAACGACCAGGTACGTCCGCCGGCCGGGAGTCACGCCGAGACCGGGGCGTCGCCCCCGTGGATGGCTTCCGACCGGGGTGGGAACACCCAGCGGCGGTAGGAGAGGTAGCGGATGACCGTGCCGGCGGCGATCCCCGCGATGTTCGCCAACTGCAGCACCAGCGGGCTCTCCTGGCCCAGGGAGTACCGGACGAAGGCGACCGCGCCGAGGTTCAGCAGCAGCGTGGCCCCGTTCACGACCGCGAACAGCAGGTACTCCCGGCGGACGCCGGTCCGGGCGCGATGGGAGAAGGACCAGTAGCGGTGCGCGAAGTAGGCGACGGTCATGGAGACGACGGTCGCGAGGAACTTCGAGGTGACGGCGCCGATCCCGGCGTGGGCGTAGAGCAGCTGGAACAACACGACGTCGATGGCGAAGCAGACGGCGCCGACGACCCCGAACGCGCTCAGCTCCTTGAGCAGCAGGCGCCACGTCGTGCCCATGCGGACGCGGATGGTCTCGGCCCACTGCACGCTGTCCGACTGTACTGGCGATCGCCGGTCCGTCAGGCCCACCGGATAGTCTCGCGCCGCCATGGCTGCCCCACTCGATCCGCGCACCGGTCTGCCCGTCGTGGCCATGGTCGGCGGGGGACAGCTGTCCCGGATGACCCACCAAGCGGCGATCGCCCTCGGGCAGTCGCTCCGGGTGCTGGTCACCGACCCGGCCGAGTCGGCGGCGCTCGTGGCCGCGGATGTCCGGATCGGCGACCACCGGGACCTGGCCGACCTGCAGCGCCTCGCCGAGGGCGCCACCGTCGTGACCTTCGACCACGAGCACGTTCCCACCGAGCATTTGCAGGCCCTCGAGCAGGCCGGCCACCGGGTCGCCCCCGGGCCCGCGGCGCTGGTCCACGCACAGGACAAGCTCGTCCTGCGCCGCGCGCTCGCCGCCGCAGGGGAGCCGCAACCCGCCTGGGTCCAGGCCGACCGGGCCGAGGACGTCGTGGGCTTCGCGGCCGAGCACGGCTGGCCGGTGGTGCTCAAGACGCCGCGCGGTGGCTACGACGGCAAGGGCGTCTTCGTCGTCCACGACCGCGAGGAGGCCGACGCGCTGATCGACCGCCACGGCACCCTGCTGGTGGAGGAGCGGGTCACCCTCGTCCGGGAGCTGTCGGCCCAGGTCGCCCGCTCGCCCTTCGGGCAGGTGGCGGTGTGGCCGGTCGTGGAGACGGTGCAGATCAACGGCGTCTGTGCCGAGGTCCTGGCGCCGGCGCCGGGCCTCGCTGAGGAGCGGGCGACAGCGGCGCAGGAGCTCGCCGTCCGGATCGCCGACCGGCTCGGCGTCGTCGGGATGCTCGCCGTCGAGCTGTTCGAGACCGCCGACGGCGTCCTGGTCAACGAACTGGCCATGCGCCCGCACAACTCCGGTCACTGGACGATCGAGGGCGCGCGCACCAGCCAGTTCGAGCAGCACCTGCGCGCCGTCCTCGACTACCCGCTCGGCGACACCTCGATGACCGCCCCCGTCGCGGTCATGGCCAACGTGCTCGGCGGCGCGGCGGCGGAGGACGACTGGGCCGGCCCGAGCCTGGACGAGCGGATCCACCACTTCATGGCGCACTGGCCGGACGTGAAGCTGCACTGGTACGGGAAGGGGCAGCGCCGAGGCCGCAAGCTCGGCCACGTGACCGCGCTCGGGAACGATCCGGCCGAGGTGCG
>JAOPUS010000161.1 GCA_025963345.1 Blastococcus sp.
GACCGCCTCCCTCGAGCGGTACGCGCATGACCAGGCCTCGCCCCTCCTTGGTGACCTCGAGGGGACCTTCACCCGTGCGCGGCTTCATGGCCGCCATGCGTGCCTCCTTCGCCGGCCGCACCACACCTGCCGGGGCAGGGAGGCGATGCGGCGTCCGTCGATGCTGTGCTCTGCAGCAATGATCCCGTATGACCGGCTCAGGTCCAACATCAGCCCCTCGCGGGCTGGGCACGTGACTGCGCACGGAAGCAGTCGGCGACGTGGTCGTCGACCATCCCGGTGGCCTGCATGAGCGCATAGGCCGTAGTCGGACCGACGAACGCGAACCCCCTGCGCTTCAGCTCCTTGGCCATCGCCACCGACTCCGGGCTGGTCGCGGGGACGTCGCCGAGGGTGGCCGGCCGGGCCCGGCCGCCCGGCGGCGCGAAGCTCCACAACAGCGCCGAGAGCCCCTCGGGCAGCTCCTGGGCGGCCCGGGCGTTGCGGATCGCTGCGGCGATCTTGGCGCGGTTGCGGACGATGGCGGCATCGGCCATGAGCCGCCCCTCGTCCTCGGCGGTGAAGTCTGCGACCGCGTCGATCGTGAAGCCCGCGAACGCCGTCCGGAACGCGGGACGTTTACGCAGGATCGTGATCCACGACAGCCCGGACTGGAACGCCTCGAGGCAGAGCCGCTCGAAGAGCGCGTCGTCACCGTGCAGCGGCGTCCCCCACTCCTCGTCGTGGTACGCGACGTACTCCGGTGCGCTGTCGGCCCAGGCACACCGCACCTGCAGGGATTCCACGACACCGACGCTATCCGGCTACTACGACACCGTCGCCGGAGCGGGCCAACTCGCCCGGCTGCCCGGCTGTTGACGGTTCGCCGACCGGGTACCGATCACGGGCATGGACTCCCGCGAGCAGAAGGACCCGCAGTCGTCGCTCCTACCGAGCGATCTGCCGGTCACCCGGCTTCCGCCAGCTGCATGGGGGCTGTGGCAGGTCGCGGCGTCGGGGGCGGTGGGCACCGCCGCCGCGGTCGTGATCGCACTCGCGACCCCCGTCGACGCGACCTACGGCGTCCTGCTCGGCTGGGACGTCGGGACCCTGGTCTACCTGCTCTGGGTGTGGCAGCTCAATCGCGGGCTCGACAGCGAGGGGACGGCGGAGGCCGCCGTGCGCGAGGACCCCACGCGGCCGGTCACCGACGTCATCCTGCTCGTGGCCGCCGTCGCGAGCCTGGCCGCGGTGATCTACGCGGTCGCCGACGCGGGGCACAGTTCGGGTGCCGCGCAGGCCTTGAAGCTCACGCTCGGGATCTCGTCCATCGCGAACTCCTGGTTCCTCGTCCACACGCTCTTCGCCATGAGGTACGCCCGCGAGTACTACGTCGATGAGGACGGTGGCATCGACTTCAACACGGCAGACCCGCCGGTGTGGACCGACTTCGCCTACCTGTCGTTCACGATCGGGATGACGTTCCAGGTCTCCGACACCGACCTGCAGACCTCGGAGCTCCGGCGGCTGGCCCTGCGCCAGATGCTGATCTCGTACCTGTTCGGCGCGGTGATCATCGCCATCGCGATCAATCTGGTGGCCGGTCTGGGGAAGTAGTCAGCTCCTGCGGCCGGGTCAGGGCG
The DNA here is from genome assembly GCA_025963345.1 of Blastococcus sp. Classification (GTDB taxonomy): domain Bacteria; phylum Actinomycetota; class Actinomycetes; order Mycobacteriales; family Geodermatophilaceae; genus Blastococcus_B. The sequence continues at coordinate 1,623 of JAOPUS010000161.1, forward strand.
CCGGGCTGACCGCCACGTCGCCGGCTGCGTGCTGGTCCGGCGCGGTGCGCGAACGGCTGCGTCGCGTGGCGAGGACGCACCCCACCAGAACCAGTGGCAGGCCGACGGCGATGCCGAGGGTGAACGGCTCGTCGAGCAAGAGGACGCCGAGGAGCACCGCCACGGCCGGATTGACGAAGGTGATGACCAGCGCGCGCTGCGGGCCGACCTCGCGGATGAGGCTGAAGAACAGCGCCAACGCCAGTGCGGTGCAGATGGCCCCGAGGCCGACCAGCGACAGCAGCGCCGAGCCGGACGCATCGCCGACCTGGCCCAGCCGCGGGACGGCGAACGGGGCGTAGGCCACCGCGGTCACAAAGAGCGCGATCGAACTGGCCGCGACCCCGGGCACCTCGGGGAGCGAGTGGCTGATCACCATCGGGCCGGTCGCGTAGCCGATGACGGTGAGCGCGACGGCGACGATCGGCAGCAGCTGCGCACCCCCGACGTCGAGACCCAGCAGGGCGGCGATCCCGACGACGCCGATGCCCATGCCGAGCAGACGCACGGGGGTCAGCCGCTCGTCGGCACCCGACAACCGGGCTGCCAGCGCGGCGACGAAGGGCACGGTGGCCACGAGCAGGCCGGTGAGCGAGCTCGACAGAGACTGCTCGGCGTAGGAGAGCAGCAGCCACGGCGCGGCCATCTCCAGCACCGTGAACAGCAGCAGCGCCCGCCAGTGCCGCAGGGCCGGGCGCAGCTGCCCCTTCGCGATCGTCCAGGGCAGCAGGATCGCCGCGCCGACGAGGCAGCGGGCGAAGACCACGACGACCGGGGAGACCTCGTCGACCGCGACCTTGATCAGCAGGTACGGGATCCCCCAGATCACCGACATGGTGAGGAAGAGCGCCCACCCGCGCCGGCTCACTGCGCCTCCCCGCTGGCGCTCGGCGGCCGCATTCGCGAGGCTGCTGTGCCCATGGGTTCGCTCGCAAGCTCGCTCACGTCCGCTCCCGCGTCCGCTGCCGGTCCATCCGCACAGAGGCATCATCGCCGACGGCGCATCGGCGGCCGACAGGTCTATGGGCGACGGGCCGCGACCGCCGCGAAGCGCTTGAGCGAGCGGCGGATGCCGAACCGGGCGAACGGCCGGATCAAGAACCAGCCGAACTCCCCCAGGTAGCCATAGGGCAGGTAGAGCCGCTCGGTCCAGACGAAGGTCGAACCCTCACCGCGGGGCTCGATCTCGAAGATGCCGGGCCCCCGGATGAGGCGGCCGGTGTGCTGCACCTCGACCAGCCGCGGCGGCTCCCACTTCGTGATGATCATCGTGTCGAGGATGCCGACGTGCCGGCCGCCGGGCAGCGGTAGCCCGGTGCGCGCGGCCAGCCGGCCGTGCAGCCGCTGCGCCGGACCGCCCACCGTCCGGACGTCGGTGGCGAGCATCCACTCGCCCTGCGCCTCCCAGTCGGTGAGGACGGCCCACACCTGCTCCGGGGGGGCGTCGATGTCGATCCGCTCGACCAGCTCAGGCACTGGGCTGTTCCTCCTCGTCGGGCACCGCTGCCGCGGCGCTCTCGTCGTCCTTCTCCGGGACGGCCTCCGGCGGAGGCGCGGCCAGCCGGGCCGTCAGTATGGCGATCTCGTCGTCCCGTTCCTCCAGGACCAGCGCGAACTGGTCCAGCAGCCAGTCGACCTCGGTCATGCGGTAGCCGCGGAACGCCGCGGAGATCCGCAGCGCCCGCACGTCGTCGGCGGTGACCCGCCGGTCGTCGGGCAGTTCCACCGGCGAGCGGTCGAGTTCCGCCGGGGGCTGCGTCTCGCCGCGGCCGAGCAGCACCGAGGCACCCAGGAACAGCAGCCCGCCGACGACCAGGACACCGACGATGAAGACGACGAATTCGAGCATCAGGCCTCGAGCGGACCCTGCTCGACCGGGACGTGCTGCATCCCGCCACCGCCGTCACCGCTCCGCCGTGCGGCGTCGGCGGCCTGGATCACCGCCATCACCTCGCCGATGTCGTCGGTGACGGTGATCAGGTCGAGGTCGGTCGCGTTGATGGTGCCGGTGTCGGCCAGGGTCGTGCGGATCCAGGCGAGCAGCCCGGACCAGTACTCGGTTCCGAACAGGATGACGGGGAACCGGGTGACCTTGCGGGTCTGCACCAGGGTGAGTGCCTCGAAGAGCTCGTCGAGGGTGCCGAAGCCGCCGGGCAGGATCACGAAGGCCTGGGCGTACTTCACGAACATGGTCTTGCGCACGAAGAAGTAGCGGAACGCGATGCCGACGTCGACCCACTCGT
>JAOPUS010000167.1 GCA_025963345.1 Blastococcus sp.
GGGAGCAGGCGGTAGTCCTCCGCCTGGAAGTAGTTGTCCGACGGCTGGGCCTGGGCGGTGATCCGCTGCACCCACTTGACGCTGCGGGCACCGATGTAGCCGGGCACGACGACGCGTACCGGCCCCCCGTGGATCCGGGGCAGTGGCTGCCCGTTCATCGCCCAGGCCAGCAGCACTTCCCCGGCGCAGGCCTTCACCATGGGGATGGAGCTGCCGTAGGGCTGCGGCGGCTGCAGGCTCGGGGCGACGTCCGGGGCAAGGAAGGCGACGTGCGCCGCGCCGGGGCGGGGTCCGGCCGCGGCGAGCACGTCGGCGAGGCTGGCGCCGGTCCATTCGGCCGTGGAGATGGTAGTGGGCCCCCACGGCACCTGACCCGGGATGTCCCGGACGGCGATCAGCTCGCCCCGGCGGTTGCCCGCGCACTCGAGCGTGACGACCTCGGTGCGGGCCGGGAACCGCTGCTGCAGGTCGGCCAGGGTGAGAACCAGTTCCCGGTCGATCAGGCCGTCGATGCACAGCCGCCAGGTCGCGGGGTCGAGGTTCGGGAAGGGGCCGTGGTTGCGGCTGTAGAAGGCCTCGATCGGCGTCAGCGGCTGGCCGGCCAGCGCGGCCGGCGCCGGCTCGGCGTTGAACGGCTCCTCCTGGTGGACGACCATGTCGTCCCGCTTGCCCCACATGCCTGCTCCCTTCATTGCCAAGCCTGACCACGTGCCCACTCGCGCGGCGCCCCGCCCCCGGCTGGGGTGTCGGCCGAGGTCGGGGCCGCGGTCGTCGGTGGGCGGTCGGCGAATACCGGCTGCCCCAGGCTGCGCGGTCGCGCGATCGTGAGACATCGCCGCCAGCCGCCATCCGCGACTACCGCAAACGGAGGGATCCGGACTCCTGCTACCTGCAAGCCGTGTGACGGCTTGCGATCTCGATGGCGGAGAGACACCACGGCGGCGTAGAGGTGGGAGTGCGGCAGCGAGAGCGTGCCCAGCAAGTCGTGAGCCTCGGAGCTTGGCACGTGCAACTCCTGGCACACGCAACGAGCCGACAGCCGGATGCTCTAGTGACCGCGGGCGGCGATCCGCTGAGCAATCTCGGCCGGGTGGCCGCCAGGCGCTCAGCACGCTCATGCTCGACCAGCGCCTTTGCCGCCGTGAACAGCGCTTTCGGGTCCCACTCCCCGAAGATGCCGGGCGAGCCGATGCGGGTGCAGCCGAGCCGGGCCAGACGCCCGACCAGCGACGAGGCCTGACCGAGTCCTCGGGGGACCGCTCACCCCGGGCCCTGGCGCACCCACGTCCACCCTCCTGTGGCGTCCCCGATCCAGCGCGCTCTGCAACGGGCCGCTCACCTGCCCGTTCGCGCTTCTCTCAGCGTCCTCACAGGCGGGTCGGCGCAGAGTCCCACGATCGAGTCACCAGTCGGTGCCGATCCGAGGGGGACCCGAATGGACCGCCGCCTCGGCACGAGCGAGCCGGGCGCCAGCGGAGCGCCGGCTCGTTGGGTCGGTAGCAAGCCGTCCGTGGCCCACGCATCCGGGCGACGCCGGGAGTGGGCGGACGACGACAGAACCGTTGCCGCGCGCTGGGTACTCGAATTGTGCTGCCGCGCAGGCCACTCTGAGGCAGGTGCTGCGACCGCATCGGCATCGGTACCGAAGGCTGACGGACTTCCTGCCCCAGCTGGCGGGCATCCATGGCCCGGTCAGCTGCCCGGCCGGCGGCCCGGGGGTGCACCTGTCGCACCCGGCCCGGCGGCCGGTCCACTCGGATCGGACCCCGTTCCAGTGATCCGGCATCGGCTGGTCTGGTGCCTTCACGAGGCCTGGAACCGGATGGTGGCAGCAATTGCATCGGTAGCCTCGGTCGCGGCGCGACGGATACGCGGCGGCGAGGGCGTGGCCACCCGCGGCCGGGTCCTCCTCACCCTGGATCCGGGGGCGCTGTCCCACCTCGCACGGGGTCGGGACGTGGTCCTCGTGACCGGGACCAACGGCAAGACGACGACCGCCCACCTGCTCGCGGCCGCACTCGGCACTCTCGGCCCGGTGGCGCACAACGCCAGCGGCGCCAACATGTCCGACGGTGCGGTCGCCGCGTTGGCGACCCGGCGACATGCCCCGCGTGCCGTCCTGGAAGTCGACGAGTTGCACCTGGCCCGGGTCGCGGACGCAGTCTCCCCCGCCGTCGTCGTGCTGCTCAACCTGACCCGGGACCAACTCGACCGGGGCTCGGAGGTGGCGGCCGTGGCCACCAGCATCCGGAAGTCGCTCCGCCGGCACCCCCGCACACTGGTCGTCGCCAATCGTGACGACCCGGTGGTGGTGGCAACCGTCGAAGGCATGCCGCGGGTGACCTGGGTGGCTGCCTCGGCCGGCTGGTCGGGCGATGCCTCGCTCTGCCTGCGCTGTGGCCGGCAACTGGTGGCCAAGCACGAGTGGTCGTGCCCCTGCGGGCTGTCCCAACCGCAGGCGGACTGGGAGCTGGACGGGGCAGCGGTACGCGGTGCCGGGGTGACGACGCCGCTGCACCTGCGGCTGCCTGGCCGGTTCAACCTCGGCAATGCCCTGGCGGCGATGGCCGCCGCGCACGCCCTCGGCGTACCGCCCGGTGCCGCGGCCGACGCCATGGCCGACCTCGAGTCGGTGGCCCACAGGTACGCGACGGTGCGGCACGGGTCTCACGAGCTGCACCTTCTGCTGGCCAAGAACCCAGCGGGATGGGCGGAGACGCTGCCCCTGCTGAAGGACTACCCGGCGCTGCTGCTGGTGATCAACGCCCGAGAGGCCGACGGCCGGGACACCTCCTGGCTGTGGGACGTACCGTTCGAGCAACTGCCGCCCCGACCAACCGTCGCCAGCGGGGACCGTGCCGCAGACGTCGGCCTCCGGCTGAGCTACGCGGCTGTCGGACACCAGACGGTGGACGATCCGCTGGCGGGCCTGGAACTCCTCCCGCCCGGCGAGGTGGTCGCGGTCGCCAACTACACCGCCTTCGCCGACCTGTGGCGCAGGCTGGCAGTGATGTCCGGACGATGAGCCGGGAGTCGACCGTCCGGATCGGGCTACTGCTCCCCGACGTGCTGGGCACCTACTCCGACCGCGGCAACGCGGTCGTGCTCGCCCAGCGGCTGCTGCGGCGCGGCATCGACGCCGACGTGATCATGGTGACCGCCGGCTCGAGTCCGCCGGGCGGCTGCGACCTCTACGTCATCGGTGGAGGCGAGGACGCGGCACAGTCCTTCGCCGCCGAGTGGCTCCTGGGGCACCGGGACCTGCGGCTCGCCCTGCAGACGACTCGCGTCCTCGCCGTGTGCGCCGGACTCCAGGTACTCGGCCAGTGGGTCGGGGACGGTCACGGACGAAGGCAGCCGGGCCTGGGGATCCTCGACCTCACCACGTCGCCCGGCCCACGTCGCGCCGTGGGAGAAGTGCTCACCCGATGCGCCGTGCCCGGAGTCGGGCTGCTCACGGGTTTCGAGAACCACCGCGGCATGACCCAGCTCGGGCCGGACGCCGCCCCCCTCGCGGCGGTGATGCACGGCGTGGGCAACGGCAGCGTCGACGGGAGCGAGGGTGCCCTCACCTCGACCGTCGTCGGCACCTACATGCACGGACCGGTCCTCGCTCGCAATCCGGTCCTGGCCGACCACCTGCTGCAAGGGGTCGTCGGTGGGCCCCTGCCGGCCCTCGAGCTGCCCGACCAGGAGGGCGTCCGGCAGCTGCATCTGGCGCTCGCCCACCGCCCGTTCGAACGCCTCGGGCCCGTCCGAGCCGCCATCGACCGACGGCGATCACCGTGACAGGCCAGAGAGGCACCGACCCCTCACCCCGCGTCAGTGCATCGGACGCCCGGATGAGCGAGGTCCCGCGTCGGCCCGGACCCCGGCGGGCTCTTCCGCGCCCCGTCCTGGTTGCGGCAGCCGGTGGGCTGGTCGTCGTCCCCGGGGTCGCACTCGTCGCCGCACGTGCGGGCGTCCCGCAGGCCGTCGTCCTGCCGCACTGGTGGGGCGACTGGCCATCGCGACAGCCCGGCCAGCTCGTCGGATGGGTGGCGGCGGGCGTCCTCCTGCTCGGTGCCCTGTGTGCGGCGTGGACATGGCTGGGCCTGTTCCTGCTCCGCCCGGTGCGCACCGAGGGAGCGCGGGCGTACTCGGACAGAGGACGCGGCGACGAGTCGTCCCATCGATGGCGTGTCCGGGGCGTCACGGGCCTTGCGGTCGCGTGGTCCTTGCCGCTTCTGGTGACGGGACCGGTCGGCAGCCTGGACGTGCAGAGCTATGCCGCCGTCGGCAGGCTGGCCGCCATCGGCCTGGACCCCTACCACGCCACCCCGGGAAGGCTCACCGACAGCTACGGGGCCGCGGTGGACCCCGGGTGGCGGTGGACGCCCACTCCGTACGGACCCCTGCAGGTTGCCCTCCTCCGAGGGGTGGCGCTGGTCGCCGGCCACCAGGTGGGGACGGCGGTACTGCTGATCCGGGGCGTCGCCGTCCTCGGACTGGCGGCCGGCCTCGTGCTCGCCGTCCGCGCGGTGCCGCTCACGGACCGCGTCCCTGTCCTGCTGATCACCGCACTGAACCCGGTCGTGCTCGTGCATGTCGTGTCCGGTGCCCACCTCGACGTGCTGGTCGGCGCCCTCGCGGTGCTCGTCGTCGGACTCGCGCGCTCCGGTCGCCCGGCCACGGCCATGGGATTCGCCGTGGTCGCCTGCGCGGTCAAGCTGCCCGGAGCGGTCCTGATGGCCTTCGTACTGCTCGACGTGCTGCGAACGGCACCCGGCCCGGACCGGCCCCGGACCCTGCTGCGGGTGGTCGGGGCTGGGCTGGGCACGCTCGGTGCGGTCGTGGCGCTGTGTCCGGACCCGTTCGGCTGGGTGGGCGCGCTGGGTGTCCCGGGGAAGGCACACAACGGCACGGCCCCCAGCACCTGGATGTCCTACCTCGCGGCCGCCGTGACCCAGCCGCTGCCCGGTCACGCGCCGGACCCCTCGTTCACGGTCGGCCGCACGGTCACGGCGGTCATCGGCGCTGCGGTGGCCTGCTTCCTGCTCTGGCGTGCGACCTCGGGCTCGCGGTCCACAGCGTTCTGGGGAGTGGGGTGGGCGCTCGTGGCCGTCGCCCTGACCGGTCCCGCGCTCTACCCGTGGTACCTGACCTGGGGCCTGTTCGCTGTCGCCATCGGCAGCGGGCTGGTCGGCCGGCTGGTCCTGATGGGTCTGAGCTCGGCCGCCTGCCTGGCCGCCGCCATGGGGAGCGACTCGGTCGTCGTCGTCACCTGGGTTGTGGTCATGCTCGCGGTCCTGGGCTTCACCGCATGGGTGGGCCATGCCCTGCTCGCGAACCGATCCGCAGGCCTTGCCGACGTCAGAACCGAGCCGCTGCAGGAGTCACCCGCTCACGAGACCGCCCGGCGGCTCCGACCCGGAGGATGAGCCATGGGCATCGTCACAGGCCGGCTACGCGCGCGAGCGGTCGGCACCGTGCTCGCCCTCTGCATCGGGCTCTCGGCCTGCTCCGGCGGGTCCGCGACGCCCACCACCCCGACCACCTCGGCCGACGGCAGCAGCGCCCGGTCGCCGAGCACGTCCAGCACGACGGGTCCGGCGCCACTCACCGAAGCCCGATGGAGCCTGGGAGCGCCGCTGCCGGTCGGCGTGAGTGAAGTGGGAGTGGCCCTGGTCGGCCGCCGGATCCACGTCCTCGGCGGTTACGTCGCCGGCAGGGCGCACTCGACCACCCACCTCGAGTACGACGTCGACACGGGCACCTGGCAGACCGGCGTCCCGCTTCCCGTCGCCCTGGACCACGTCGGAACGGCCACGGTCGGCGGCACGCTCTACGCCGTCGGGGGCTACGGGCCCTCCGGCACCCCGACCACGGGGGTCTGGGCCCTCGCCCCGGGCACGGACACCTGGGTGGCACGGGCACCGCTGCCGGATGCCCGCACCGCAGCCGTCGCCGCCGAGATCGGTGGACGGCTGCACCTCGTCGGCGGCCGGGACGGAAGCGGCGACACCGGCCGGCACGACGTCTACGACCCCGGCACCGACACGTGGAGCACCGCCGCGCCCATGCCCACCCCTCGCGACCACGCGGCCGGGGCGGTCCTCGACGGTGAGTTGCACGTCGCCGCGGGCCGCCCGGGCGGCATGACGGCGCACGAGGTGTACGACCCGGCGGCGGACAGCTGGCGCACCGCTGCTCCCCTGCCCATCGGCCGCAACAGTGTGGCGGGGGCCGTCCTGGGCGGTCGGTTCGTCGTCATCGGCGGAGAGGACGGCGCGGAACAGCAGGTGTACAGCGAGGCGGACGCCTACGACCCCACTGCCGACACCTGGACGGCGCTGGCGCCCGTGCCCCAGTCGATGCAGGGCACCGGCGCCGTGGTCACCGACGGCCGGCTTTTCCTCCCCGGAGGCGGCCCCACCGCCGGGGGGACGGACCAGAGCACGCTGCTGCAGGTGCTGACCGTTCGCCCGTAGCAGGGGCCAGTCACCCGATCGGGTGATGGCCCGGCGGCTACGGGCCTCCGGGACTCCAGCGCGCCCCGCGGACGGTCGATCCAGCGGGAATGAGGGTCTCGTTCCTGGTGTACGGCGTGCTGTACGTCGCCTTCGAGATCGTCGGCCATCAGCTCGAGACCGTGGGTTGGCCGCGGATCACGCCCCTGGACGTGGCCTCGGCCCTGACGGACGCGCTGCTCGCCATCGTCATCTGTATCGCGCTCGTCGTCGCGGTCGACATCGGCCGTCAGCGGTACGGGCCGGCGCTACGGGCGTGGCACGAGGAGCGTCTCCGGCTGGCCGCCGAGGCCGGGCTCGAGAAGTCCTGGGGCGAGGTCAGCTGGGACGACGAGCCGATCGGCGTCCGGTCGTGGCGCTCGGAACCGCTGGCCCTTCCCGCTCCCGCGGCGAGTGCACCGCCGGGCGGCACGTTCTACACGCCCAGTACCTACGGGCCTCCCTTCCCCGAGGAACCGGGAAACCAGATCTAGCGATCTTCCCTGTCGATCAGCGGGCGAGCTGCGCGGCCCGCGCGCCGAGGTCGTGCGCGACCAGCGCGGCCGGGCCGGGCTGGCCGAGCAGGCGCGCGAGAGCGATCGCGACGTCGGCGGCGTCATAGGCGTCGGCCAGCTCGTCGGCCAGGACGAGGTCGAGGTCGGCGTCGTGCAGGTCCTCGACATCGCGCAGGACGACCGGGGCGGAGCGCTCGACGGCGACGACGAAGCGGGCGGACTGTGCGACGGCGTTCGTCATGGCGGCATCTCCTGGGTCTGCGGGCGCCGGGTGCTCCCCGGCTGAGAAGAACTCTCGGGGACCGTCCGCACGGCGCCGCCGAGAAAGCCGCAGGAATTCCGCAAGACCGTCCGCTACCGGCTGTTCCGACCGAAGCGCCGACGCGAGGATGCCGGGCATGAAGTACGTGATGACCTACCGCGCGGTCGAGGACTTCCTGCCCCTGGCCCGCGAGAACGGCGCCGCACACGTCGCCCGGCTGCACGAGTTCCATGACCGTGGGGCGCTGCTCATGGTCGGGACCTTCGATGAGCCGATGAACGGGGACGCCATGGGCATCTTCACCAGCCGGGAAGCGGCCGAGGAATTCATCGCCGGCGACCCGTTCGTCCTCAACGGCGTCGTGGCGAGCTGGACGGTGCGGCCCTGGAACGAGGTGCTGCGCACCGAGCGCTGAGAGCCCGAAGAAACCACGAACCACAGGTCACAAAGCTGCGTCCACCTGTTCCGCAGTGGACATCTATGGCTAGGCTGGACGTGTCGGGAAGGCCCTGCGCTATGGCAGGACCCCGGTGCACGACCTCAGCTAGGAGCGAGCAATGCCCGAAGGAACAGTGAAGTGGTTCAACGCTGAGAAGGGGTTCGGCTTTGCCACCCCCGACGGTGGCGGACCGGACGTCTTCGTCCACTACTCGGCCATCCAGTCCAGCGGGTACCGCTCGCTCGATGAAGGCCAGCGGATCGCGTTCGACATCGAGCAGGGCCAGAAGGGCCCGC
>JAOPUS010000181.1 GCA_025963345.1 Blastococcus sp.
CCGAGGAGCACAGCTCCAGCGGCCTGCGCTCGGCCGAGATCGAGGCGCTGGACCACCTGCCGGACTCTGACATCAAGGAGGCCCTGCAGCAGCTGCCCGAGGACTTCCGGCTGGCGGTGTACCTCGCGGACGTCGAGGGCTTTGCCTACAAGGAGATCGCCGAGATCATGGGCACGCCCATCGGCACGGTGATGTCCCGTCTGCACCGTGGCCGGCGCGGCCTGCAGGCACTGCTGGCCGATTACGCCCGTGAGCGCGGCTTCGTCCGTGCCGGAGCCGGTGAGGAGGCGAGCCAGTCATGAGCAACGGCGCTCAGGGTCCCGGCGAGCCGATCGAGATCACGTCGTGCGACGACGTCCTCTCCCACGTATTCGAGTTCCTCGACCACGAGACCGGTGACGAGCGCCGCGCGCTGATCGCCGAGCACCTCGAGGACTGCTCGCCGTGCCTGCGGGAATTCGGGATCGAGCAGGAGTTCAAGGCGCTGGTCCGCCGCCGCTGCGGGGGAGACCCGACGCCGTCCGGCCTGCGCGAGCGGATCAAGGTGCAGCTGACCACGGTGTCCTTCGAGGAGGACGGCACCCAGATCACCGTCGAGCGCGTCAGCGTCGAGAGCGAGGGCCCGGCCTAGTCCGGGAACCAGGGGTCCGAGCACGCAGAAGCCCCGCCCCCGCCGTAGCGGGGAGCGGGGCTTCTCACGTTCCCGGTGCCTGTGATCAGGCGTTGGGCCGCTTGCCGTGGTTGGCGCCGTTCTTCTTGCGAGAGCGACGCTTGCGTCCGCGCTTGGACATCGCTGCCCTCCTCTCGACGTAGCGGTGGGCCGCTGTGCTGGTGGAGCGGACCCTGGTCCTCGCGGGCCGTGGACTGGGCGCACGTAACGTGCGCGGCGTCGCCGGGACCGCCAAGCTGACCCGGCAAGCCTCTCACGGGGCGCTCCGGCTCCTCGCACAGTGTTGTGGTGCCGGACCGGGGGAACGCAGGAGGGGACACCATGGCACACCTGGGTATCGAGAGCGTGCTCGTGGCCGGTCGCGGTCCCGCGGCGTGCGCCGTCATCGCCGCCTGTAGCCGGCTGGGGGTGAAGGCGGTCGCCGTCCACTCCGAGGCCGAGCGATCGGCCCGGCACGTCCGGCTGGCCGACGACGCGGTGCTGCTCGGCCCGGCGCCGGCCACGGAGTCCTATCTCGCCGTCGACCGGATCGTGGAGGCGGCCCGCCGCAGCGGGGTCACCGCTGTCCTGCCGGTGCCTCCTGCGCTGGCCGGGAACGCCCGCCTGGCCGCCGCCGTCGTCGAGGCCGGGCTGCGGTGGGTGGGGCCGGACGCCGAGGTGCTGGAGCGGCTCGGGGGTGATGGCGTCGAGCCGGCCAGCGAGCGCGGCCTGCTGGGCTGGGTGACCGCCGAGGGCCTGCGGTTCGCGACGCCGGTCGCGCGCGACCGGGCGGCCGGCATCGCCCGCGTCACCTGGACCCTCGAGGACCCGCCCCAGGACACCGCCCAGGTCCCGGCCACGGAACTTCCCCGGGCGGCGCGGCGGCTCGCCGAGGTCGGCTGGCGCGGTCTGGTCACCGTCGGCATCGCACCGGACGGTGAACTCGCCGAGGTGGCCGCCGGGTTCTCCCTCGACATGGCCGTCCTCGAGCGGGTGCACGGGGTCGACGCCGTGGAGCTCGCGCTGCGCAGCGCCGCCGGTGAGACCGGGTCCGCTCCCGAGGGACGTCCCGTGCGGGCCGCCGTCGTCGTCCAGTTGAGGGCCGGCCTGCCGCCCGGGACGCCGGGACGGGTGACCGGCCGGCTGCCCGGCAGCGGTCCGATGCCGGTGCCGAAGGCCGACGTCGAACTGGTCGCGATCAGTGGCTACGACCCCGGTGACCGCCTCGACGGCTGGTACGACGCGCTCCTGGCCACCGTCAGCGCTGCCGGTCCGGACACCGCCACCGCCGCCCGCGCCGCCTCGGATGCCTTGTCCGGATTGCCCGACGTCGGCGTGCCGCACGACGGCGCGGACGTGTGCGCGGTCCTGGGACGACTGGCCGCCGGCAGCAGGGTCCCCACCGAATGACCGGCGTGCTTGGATGACTGTCCGAGAATGACGGCGCCGACGCAGAGGGGGCCCCGTGGCGGTCGAGGAGATCCACGCGGAGATGGTCTCCAGCGTCTGGAAGGTCCTCGTCGAGCCCGGCGCGCAGGTCGCGGCCGGCGACACGCTGGTGATCCTCGAATCGATGAAGATGGAGATCCCGGTGCTGACCGAGCACGCCGGCACCGTGCAGGACCTGCACGTGGTCGAGGGTGAGGCGCTCCAGGAGGGCGACCTCATCGCCACCGTCGCGCGCTGACGGCCCCGCTGCAGGGTCCCGCCGCGAGCTTGCGAGCGGTGGGGGGCAGGGGGCCTTTTCAGAGGGCGCGGGCGTACACCAGCAGGTCGACACCCGGCAATGGCGACCAGTCCCGCTCGGGCAGCCGGGTGAAGCCCAGCCGCTCGTAGAGCCGGTGCGCGGTCGTCATCCGCGGGTCGGTGGAGATGACCATCCGCCGCTTCCCGGCGGCGCGTGCCCGTTCCAGGCAGGTGCTGACCAGCAGCTCCCCGACGCCTTGGCCCTGCACGGCCGGATCGACCACGAGCATCCGGAAGGCCGCTTCATCCTCCGACTGCGTGATCTCCCCGAAGTCACCGGTCAGGACGAGGGCGACGCTCCCGACGATGTGGCCGGCGCGGTCCCGCACCACCAGCAGCTGGGACCGCTCCGCGCGGCCGGCGACGTCGGCCAGGGCCGGGGTGTAGTCGTCGGATGCGAGTCCGCCGTCGACGTAGACACCGACGGTCAGCTCGGCGATGCGGGGGAAGTCCACCGGCCGGGCGGCCTCCACGATCAGGGACGACGAACCGGCGGGCTGGACCACGCCGGCAGCCTAGTTCGGCCCCCTGCAGGGCCCCGCCGCGAGCGTGCGAGCGGAGGGGGGCAGGGGGTCCTTCTTCTAGGCTCGGACCACCATGACGATCGACGCGCAGCGATGACGAGCCTCTCCGAGCGACTGACCCGCGGCTCGGCGTCCAGCCCCTCGCAGGTCGAGCATGCCCGGCGCCTGGTCGCCGACTGGCAGCTGCTGGCCGACCTGGCTTTCGCCGACCTGACCCTCTGGGTCCCCCTGCCGAGCGGCTCCTGGTGGTGCGTCGCCCAAGTGCGGCCGCTGACCGCCCCGACCAGCCGGCCGGAGGACCTGGTGGGTGCGGAGGTCGACGGCGTCGTCGCGGAGCCGTTCGTCGTCGCCCATCGTGAGGGGCGCCCGGTCACCGAGGGCGAGCCCGACTGGTCCGGCCCCGCTCCGCGGCGGCGAGAGGTCATCCCGGTCGGACACGACGGCGTCGTGGTCGCCGTGCTGGCCAAGGACACCAACCTGGCGGTCACCCGGTCGCCGTCGACGCTGGAACTGACCTACCTCGACATCGCTGCCGACCTCTGTCTCATGGTCTCGGCCGGCACCTTCCCGCCGCAGAAGCCGCAGGACGCCGAGATGAGCCCGCGGGTCGGTGACGGCCTGGTCCGGCTGGACGGCTCGGGCCGGGTCACCTACGCCAGCCCCAACGCACTGTCGGCCTACCGGCGGATCGGGGTGGACCGCGACCTCGCCGGTGCCGAGCTCGCTCCGCTCACGCGCTCCGCCGCCGCCGACCGGGTCGCGGGGGAGGCGGCGGCCGCCGGCATCGCGGCGGCGGTGGCCGGCCGGTTCCCCGACCCCATGGACGTCGAGGGGCATTCGGCCACGATGTTCGTCCGGGCCCTGCCACTGCACGCTCCCGGTGGGGAGGCGGGCGCGCTCGTGCTGGTCCGCGACGTCACCGACGTGCGGCGGCGCGACCGGGCGCTGCTCACCAAGGACGCCACGATCCGGGAGATCCATCACCGGGTGAAGAACAACCTGCAGACGGTGGCGGCGCTGCTGCGGCTGCAGGCGCGGCGGATGACCGAGCCCGCCGCCCGCGCGGCGCTCGAGGAGTCGGTGCGTCGGGTCTCCTCGATCGCGGTCGTGCACGAGACCCTGGCCGGCAGCCGCGAGGACGTCGTCGACGTGGACGACGTCCTGGACCAGGTGCTGCCGATGCTCGGCGACCTCGCCTCGGTCGGGCCGGCCGCCCGGACCCGGCGCACCGGCACCTTCGGGGAGCTGCCCGCTGCCGCGGCCACGCCGCTGGTCCTCGCGGTCACCGAGCTGCTGCACAACGCCGCCGAGCACGCGTTCCCGGACGGTGAGCCGGGGACGATCGAGCTCGTCGCGGAGCGGACCGGCGACGACCTCGTGGTCCGCGTGCGGGACAACGGTCAGGGCCTGCCGGAGGGCTTCGACGCCGCCGGGAGCGACGGGCTGGGGCTGCAGATCGTGCGGACGCTGGTCACCAGCGAGCTCGGCGGGAGCCTCTCGATGACCAGCCCGCCCTCCCCGGCACCCGACGGACAGTCGGGCACCGAGGTCGTGCTCGTCCTCCCGGGCGCCGGCCTGCCCCGCCGCTGAACGCGCCGAGGCCGGTCCGGGACAACCCGGACCGGCCTCGAGGCGGTCAGTAGTGCGGTGGTGCGGGTCGTGCGGTGGTGCCGTCGTGCTCCGGTCAGGCGGTGTGCACCCGGGTACGAGACTGGCGGCGCTTGAGCGCCCGTCGTTCGTCCTCGGAGAGCCCACCCCAGACTCCGGAGTCCTGGCCCGAGCGGAGGGCCCAGTCCAGGCACGACTGCACTACCGGGCAGCGACGGCAGACGGCCTTGGCCTGCTCGATCTGCACGACAGCCGGGCCGGTCGTCCCAATCGGGAAGAACAGCTCGGGGTCCTCGTCCCGGCAGAGCGCTACGTGGCGCCAGTCCATGGCGGTGTTCTCCTCGGTGTCGTCTACGGTTTCGGTACTTCAGTCGCCGGCCTCGGACCGCGTTGCAGGGCCGACACCGGTTGCCCAGCGCTTTGGCTCAGCGACTACTTGCTTTGTTACCGGCAAGTTGCGTTCTCCCGCGATGTTTTCACGTGAAAGACGCCTGTCAAGCAGATCGAGGTCGTCGTTCGACCCCCCGTGAGCAAGCTCACCATGGGCGTGCTAGGCGCGCCACTCGACGGAACCACACGCCGCCCCCGAACGTTGACAAGCACGCACCCGCGTGCCTGAGAGCATCCGGCGTGGAGGCTCAGACGACGACGCGAAGCGCGGCCGGCACGTGACGGACGCGCAGGCCCGTCGCGGTACCGAGGTGGTCGCCGTCGACCTGCCAGCCCTGCGGACGGGAGGCGGTCACGGACAGCTCCTCGAGGTCGTGCCGGCGGTGCACCCGCCGGCCCCAGGTGCCGGAACTCCGGGTCAACGTCCGGCGGAGCGTGCGCAGCATCCGCAGCGGGCCCATCCTGCTCATGCCGAACACGTCCAGCCCGGTGTCGAAGGACGCCTCGGGGGACGGGTTGACCGGACGCGCGCCCAGGTAGGTCCAGGGGCTGACGTTGGAGACGAGGCAGAGGAACAGGTCGTCCACCGGCGGCTCCCCGGGCACCTGCAGCGTCATCGCCGGACGACGGCGCTCGCGGCCCAGCAGGAAGGCGGCGGTCGCCTCCCGGACGTAGAGGGAACCGGTGGACCGCCGTCCCTCGGCCCGTTGGGCCTCGACCCGGGCGATGACCTCGGCGTCGAAGCCGAGGCCGGCGGCGAAGACGAACCAACGCGGGTCGGTCCAACCGGCCTCCTCGGCGCCGGAGTCCTCCGTCCCGCAGGCGCTCGCGGTGCCGAGGGACACCAGCCGGGTGCGTCCGGCGCGGACCGAGGAGATGATCTCGGCCGTCGCCTCCACCGGGTCGCGGGAGCGGCCCAGTGCCCGCGAGAAGACGTTCGTCGATCCCCCGGGGACGACGGCCAGCGTCGGCAGGTGCGGCGAGGGGCCCTTCTCGAGCAGGCCGTTGACGATCTCGTTCACGGTGCCGTCGCCACCGACGGACACCACGAGGTCGATGCCCTCCGCGGCGGCCTGGGCGCCGAGCTCCTGGCCGTGACCGCGGTGCGTGGTCTCGGCGACGTCGAGCTTGAGCTCGCTGGCGAGGGCGCCGACCAGCACGTCGCGCATCTTCGCGGTGGTGCTGGTCGCCGCAGGATTGACCACCACGAGCGCACGCATGCCCGTCAGGCTAACCACGCGGTCGCCGTTTTCCCGGGAGGAAGAGCGCTGGCCCCCGGGGCACCGCGTAATCTCGCCCCCGTGACAGAGCCCGCGGGAGTGACGCCGCAGCCGCCCCGCCGGCGCTCTGACCGCCTCTTCGGCAGCGCTGCCGAGCCGTCCGCGCCACGCCCCGAGCGCCCGCGCGCGCAGGCCCCGCGGACGCTCCGCTGGGCGGCGGTGGTCGTCGGCGTCGAGGCCGCGGCGATCGGGGTGGGGGCGCTGCTGCTGCTCTATCTGGTCCTCACCAGCACCGCCGACAGCGCGTCCCGCGCGATTGCCGAGGTCGTGGTCGTCGGGGCCGGAGCGGCGCTGCTCGCCACCGCCGCGGTCGGCCTGTGGCGGGTCGCGAGCTGGGCCCGTGGCCCGGTCATCGTCCTCCAGCTGCTCCTGGCCGCGCTGGCGTACACGACGGCGTTCGAGGCCGGCCAGCCGACGATCGGGTTGCCCGTGCTGGTGCTGGTGGCCGCCGAGCTCTACCTGCTGGCCACGCCGGAGTCCAGGCTGGCCTACCTGGAGCGTTGAGCTCCCGCCCTCAGACGAGGTCGATGACGTCGGCGATCGAGTCGCAGATCCGGCTGGGGCGGAACGGGAAGCGTGGGACGTCGGCCGCACCGGTCGAGCCCGAGAGGACGAGGACCGTCTCCAGGCCCGCCTCGATCCCGGCGACGACGTCGGTGTCCATGCGGTCACCGACCATGATCGTGGACTCGGAGTGGGCGTCGATGCGGTTCATCGCGCTGCGGAACATCATCGGGTTGGGCTTGCCCACGAAGTAGGGCTCGGCGCCGGTGGCTCGCGTGATCATCGCCGCGACGGCGCCGGTGGCCGGCAGCGGGCCCTCCGGTGACGGGCCGGTGACGTCGGGGTTGGTGGCGATGAACCGGGCCCCCTTGCCGATCAGCCGGATGGCCCGCGTGATCGCCTCGAACGAGTACGTGCGCGTCTCACCCAGGACGACGTAGTCGGGATCGGTGTCGGTGAGGGTGTACCCGGCCTCGTAGAGGGCCGTCGTCAGCCCGGCCTCGCCGATCACGTAGGCGGAGCCGCCCGGCAGCTGCGTGTGCAGGAAGTCGGCTGTCGCCAGCGCCGAGGTCCAGATCGATCCCTCCGGCACGTTCAGACCGGTGCGGGCCAGCCGGGCGGCGAGATCACGCGGCGTGAAGATCGAGTTGTTGGTCAGCACGAGGAAGCGGCGGCCGCGGTCCACCAGCCGCTCCAGAAATTCCGCGGCCCCGGGCAGCGCCTTCTCCTCGTGGACCAGGACGCCGTCCATGTCGGTGAGCCAGCACTCGGCCGGCGCGCGCTCGATGGTCATCGGTGGCTCCGGGGCTCGGCGAAGTCGGTCAGGGCGTCGTCGGTGAGACGGAAGACGGTCCACTCGTCCATGGGTACCGCGCCCGCCGCGGTGTAGAACTCGATCGAGGGCGTGTTCCAGTCGAGCACCGACCACTCCAGCCGCGAGTAGCCGCGCTCGACGGCGACCGCCGCCAGCGTGCGCAGCAGCTCCCTACCCAGGCCGGCGCCGCGGTGCTCCGGTGAGACGTAGAGGTCCTCGAGGTAGATGCCGTGGGTGCCGCGCCAGGTGGAGAAGTTCAGGAACCACAGTGCGATCCCGACGATCTCGCCGTCCAGTTCCGCGACGTGGCCGAACAGGGCCGGGGAGTCGCCGAACAGGACGCCGGTGAGCTGCTCCTCGGTGAGGCGCACCTCGTGCAGCGCCTTCTCGTAGTCGGCCAGCTCCCGGACGAGGCCGACGACCGCCGGGACGTCGTCGGGTCGAACGGGCCGGACGCTCACGAGAGGGCCTCCTTGAGCCGCGCCGGCAGCAGCCGGGCCAGCGGCGCGACGATCGGGACGAGGATCGGGGCGAGCAGGTAGCCGTAGGCCAGCAGGATGCCGGTGACGACCGGGACGGTCGCGAAGCCGATCACCAACACCACAGCGGTCGCGATGAGCACGTACGGGCGGCCGCTCTTCGGGCTGACCAGCGACCGGAACGACCGGAACCGGATGTTCGTGACCATCAGCAGCGCCGGGACCGCGACGACCAGCAGCACCCACAGCCGGTCGCGGCCCTGCATCTGGTCACCGAAAGCGAAGACCGACGCCAGGACGACGCCGGCCGCACCGGGGCTGGGCATGCCGATGAAGTACCGCTTGTCGGCGGTCGGGTCGATCGTGGTGTTGAACCGGGCCAGCCGGATAGCCGCGCAGGCCACCCACAGGAAGCAGACCACCCAGCCCAGGGGGTCCCACTCGTCGCGGCCCTCCGAGAACAGCGTGAAGGCCAGCAGAGCGGGGGCCAGCCCGAAGGAGACCAGGTCGGCCAGCGAGTCGAACTGGAGGCCGAAGGGCGTGACCGCGCCGACCAGCCGGGCGACGGCGCCGTCGGTGATGTCGAAGACGACCGACAGCCCGATCAGCACCGCAGCCAGCGCGTGATCGCCGCGGATCGAGACCAGGATCGCGGCGAAGCCGCAGAACATGTTGCCGAGCGTGAAGAGGCTGGGCAGCGTCGCCAGGGCGCGGCGGCGGGTGCCACGGACGGAACCGCGGACGAACTCCACGGTGGTCGTGCGCCGGGTCGGGGGCATGGGTCGCGATCCCGTCAGCCGACCGAGGGCCAGCGCGCGATGACGGTCTCGCCGCCGCGCACACGCTGGCCCTTCGTCACGGTGATCGTGCACTCGGGCGGCAGGAACACGTCCATCCGGGAGCCGAACTTCATCAAACCCATCCGCTCGCCGGTCGCGAGCCGCTGGCCGGGCCCGGTGCGGGTCACGATCCGCCGGGCGAGGACGCCGACGATCTGCCGGAAGACGACCGTGCGCTCGCCGTCGCGCAGCCAGAGCTCACTGCGCTCGTTCTTGTGTGCGGACTCCTTGCGGAAGGCGGCGAGGAAGCTGCCCTTCCGGTAGGAGCTCTCGACGACCTCGCCGCGGTACGGCGACCGGTTCACGTGCACGTCGACGACGGACAGGAAGACGCTGATCTGCTGCCAGTCGCCCTCGGGGGCGACACCCGGCTGTGGCTCCCCGGCCACCATCACCACGCCGTCGGCGGGGGAGAGCACCTCCTCCGGCTCCGGGGTCGTGGTGTCGCAGCGGCGATCGGGATCGCGGAAGAAGAGGGCCATGTAGGCCGAGAGGCCCAGGAATGGCCAGGCGAGCGCCCGCGGCCAGCGACGGCCGGTCGTGCGTCCCGCGAGGGCGAGGAGGGCCGCTGGGGCCAAGGGTCCGGTGATGAAAGGCCACCCGGCCCGGTCGATGCGCATGGTGGTCAAACGTTACCGGCCGCCGCCGGGGTCAACCCGCACGTGCGGTCAGGACGGGTGCCGAGGCGCGGTCGGGGTCGGCGCCCTGCTCGGTGTTCCGCCCGCGCGGTGGCCCGCCGTACCAGTCGAGACAGACCATGGTGGCGTCGTCGCGCAGGTTGCCTCCGGTGGCCTTCAGGACCGCGGCGCCGAGCTCGTGCACCACCTCGCGCGGGTGCAGGTCGGCGGTGTCGGCCAGGGCAGCCGCGACGTCGAGGTTGACGGCGTTGCGCTCCTGCATCCCGTCGGTCAGCAGCACGATGCGGTCGCCCGGCTCGAGCGAGAAGGGCTGGACGTCGAAGGCCTTGCCGGGCAGGACGCCGAACGGCGCCTCGATGCGCAGGCCGATCTCCTCCACCCGTCCCTTCCGGAGGCGGAGCGGGAACGGGTGGCCGGCGTTGACGATGGCGGCGGTACCGGTCCGCAGGTCGACCCGCATGAGCTGACCGGTGACGAACTGGCCGGGCGCCGCGTTCTCGGCCAGACAGTCATTGGCGTACCGGGCCTGCTCGCCGAGGTCCAGGCCCTTCCTCCGCCCGTTGCGCAGGCCGCCGACGAGCAGGGTGGCGAGCAGGGCAGCGGCCACCTGGTGTCCGACCGCGTCGGTGATCGACACCTGCAGGCAATTACGGTCGAGGGTGTAGTCGAAGGTGTCGCCACCCACGGAACTGGCCGGCTCCAGCCAGCCGGCCAGGGTGAACTGCCCCGCCTCACAGGTGTAGGAGGCAGGCAGCAGCCGCCGCTGGATCTCCGCGGCCAGCGCGAAGGGCTGCGAGCGCTGGCCCCACTCGAACACGTCGGTGTGCCGGCGGGCGGCGATGACGACGTAGGCCAGGGCGTGCGCCGCGCTGGAGATGTCGGCGACCTCCGGCGCGGAGGGATGTCGGGGCAGCACCAGCTCCAGCAGTCCGATCGCGTCGCCCCGGTCGGTGACCGGCACGGTCACCCGCGCCCCGTCGTCGAGCGCCTGCACATCGGCCTGCTGGGTGCGGAGGACCTGGTCGTAGTGCGTGCCGGCGAGCGGCAGGGTCTCGGCCTGCTCGACCCCGCGGCTCCGGGCACCCTCGACACGGCCCGCGGAGGTCAGCCGGACGACGGCACGGCCGGTGAAATCTGAGATCAGGAGCGTCACTGCCCGGGCGTCGACCATCTCACCGAGGGCGGACGCGACCGCCTCGACGGCGTCGATCGGTGCTGCCGCCTCGACCTTCTCCAGAAGTGCCCCGACGTCGATCAATGGACCCTTCGAGCCGCGCATGGGCAGACCCTAGGCGCGTGCGCGAATTCGCCGGGATCGGACGGGTTGGACACAGGACGGCGCTGCCGGGCCGCCCGTCGCAGAGTGGCCGGCAGCGCCGGGGGAACGCGAGAGATCAGGCGGCGGCCTTGGTCTCCCAGAAGATCTTGTCGATCTCGGCGATGAGGTCGAGGAGCTTCTGACCCTCCGCCGGGTCCATGCTGCCCTTGCCGCCGGCCGCACCGGCCTGCTTGGTGGCCTTGTTGAACAGCTCGTGCAGCTGCGGGTACTTCTCGAAGTGCGGGGGCTTGAAGTAGTCGGTCCACAGCACCCACAGGTGATGCTTGACCAGCTCCGCCCGCTGCTCCTTGATCAGGATGGCGCGGGTGCGGAAGACCGGGTCCTCGTTGCCCTGGTACTTCTCCTGGATGGCCTTGACGGACTCGGCCTCGATACGGGCCTGGGCCGGGTCGTACACGCCGCAGGGGAGGTCGCAGTGCGCGGTGGCCTCGACGGCGGAGAACATGCTGCTGAAGCGCATGGAAGTCCCTCCGGATGTCGTGAATTCGGGTCGTCTGCGACCCTACTCGCGGTGATCGCCAGCGACATGCCCGAGCCGTCGGGTGCGGAAACGGTCCGGCCGCTGGCCACGGGCTGGGTCCTGGCCCGGGTCTCCGGCCCGTCCATGTCGCCCACGGTCCGCGACGGCGACCGGTTGCTGGTGCGCCGGCTGCGCCCGGGGGTGGCGGTGGGTCCCGGAACCGTCGTGCTGGCCCGGTTCCCGGCGCGGCCGGCGCTGCTGGTGGTCAAGCGGGTGCGCCGTGCGGTGCCGGGCGGCTCCTGGGTGGTGGGCGACAACCCGCTGGTCACCGACGACAGCCGGGCCTTCGGCGTCGCCGTCCCCGTCGGCCGGGTGGTGGCCCGGCTGTGGCCGCGCCCCGGCCGGCTCGCCGGGCTGCCTCCCGAGGACCTGCCCACGAGGACCTAGCCGCGGGCGCGCAGCTCGGCGTACCGGGCGCTGCACTCCTCCATCGTCGGCAGCAGCCCCTGCTGGCGGGCCTCCTCGAGGGTGGGCGCGGCCTGGTCCTTGGCGGAGAGCTCCAGGCCGACGTCGGCCGGCCAGGGCAGGTCGAGCGCCGGATCGGTCGGCGAGATCCCGAACTCCCGGCCGGGGGAGTAGCCGGTGGACACCAGGTAGGTCACCGAGCTGCCGTCGACGAGGGAGAGGAACGCGTGCCCCAGCCCCTCGGACAGGTAGACCGCCCGCGGCTGCTCGCTGTCGAGAACGACGGCGTCGTGCACGCCGAACGTCGGGGAGCCCACCCGCACGTCGACGACGACGTCGAGCACCTTCCCCACCGGGCAGTAGACGTACTTGGCCTGCCCGGGCGGCACCAGCGCGAAGTGCACGCCGCGCAGCACCCCCCGGGTGGAGACGCTGTGGTTGGCCTGGGCGAGGGTCAGGCCTAAGCCCAGGGCGCTGCTCAGGACGTCGGCCCGGTACCACTCGGTGAACCGTCCCCGGGCGTCCCCGTGCGGGACCAGGTCCACGACGTAGCTGTCTCGTGCGGCGAGCTCGCGGATCTCCACGCGCGCACGGTAGCCAGCCGCCCGCGGCGGCGGGGCCGGACAGGGCCGCGGAGCGGCCGCGGACGGTGTGATTACGCTCCCTGTTCCATGGGCGCCCAGCAGCTCCGCGACGACGCGGGCACGAAGGACCGGTTCGCCGACGATCCGGCGTTCGCCGTCCACGAGGGCGGCAAGCTGGAGGTGCGGCCGACCCGTGCCATCACCTCGATCGCCGACCTCGCCCTCACGTACACCCCGGGTGTCGCGCGGGTGTCCAGCGCGATCGCCGCCGAGCCGGAGCTGGCCCGCCGCTTCACCTGGGCCCCGCGCGTGGTCGCGGTGGTCTCCGACGGCACCGCCGTCCTCGGCCTCGGCGACATCGGACCGGCCGCGGCGCTGCCGGTCATGGAGGGCAAGGCCTGCCTGTTCAGCGAGTTCGGCGGGCTGTCGGCCGTGCCCGTCGTGCTGTCGACGACGGACACCGATGCGATCGTCGAGACGGTGGTCGCGATCGCGCCGTCGTTCGGGGGCATCAACCTCGAGGACATCAGCGCGCCGCGCTGCTTCGACATCGAGGCCCGTCTGCGGGAGCGGCTGGACATCCCGGTCATGCACGACGACCA
>JAOPUS010000217.1 GCA_025963345.1 Blastococcus sp.
GTCTCCGCGCTGGACGTCTCCATCCAGGCCGGCGTGATCAACCTGCTCGACGACCTGAAGAACTCGATGGGCCTCAGCTACCTCTTCATCGCCCACGACCTCTCGGTCGTCCGGCACTTCTCCGACCGCGTCGCGGTGATGTACCTAGGCTCCAGCGTCGAGGAGGGCACCGACGAGCAGGTCTACACGACGCCGTCGCACCCCTACACGCAGGCGCTGCTGTCGTCGGTCCCGTTGCACGAGCCGCACCTGCGGGGCCAGAAGGACCGCATCCTGCTGCAGGGTGACGTGCCCAGCCCGGCGGACCCGCCCTCGGGCTGCCGGTTCCGGACCCGCTGCTGGAAGGCGCAGGACATCTGCACCACCGAGCCCCCGGCGCTGGTGGACCGCGGTCAGGGCCACCCCGCGGCCTGCCACTTCGCCGAGGCGCGAGAGGTCGTGCCCGTCGAGGTAGTCGAGTAACGGGAGGGGTCCGCGCAGGCGCGACGCAGCGGCTCCGCGCTGAGGGGTACGGCTCATGGTCGCGGTGCGATCCGGCAGGATCGCAATGTGAACCGCCGCATGCTCCTCGTCCACGCCCATCCCGACGACGAGACGATCAACAACGGGGCGACCATGGCCCGGTACGTCGCCGAGGGCGCCTCGGTCACGCTGCTCACCTGCACGCTGGGTGAGGAGGGCGAGATCCTCGTCCCCGAGCTGGAGCAGCTGGCCGCCGATCAGGCCGACCAGCTCGGTGGCTACCGGATCTGGGAGCTGCGGGGGGCCATGGCCGCCCTCGGCGTCACCGACGTCCGCTTCCTCGGCGGCCCGGGCCGGTACCGCGACTCCGGGATGATCGGCACGCCGGCCAACGAGAACCCGCGCGCCTTCTGGAACGCCGACCTCGACGAGGCCGTCGCCCACGCCGTCGCGGTGGTCCGCGAGGTCCGACCCCAGGTGGTCGTCACCTACGACCAGAACGGCGGCTACGGCCACCCCGACCACATCCAGGCCCACCGGGTCGCGATGGCTGCGGTGGACGCCGCTGCCGACCCGGCCTACCGGCCCGACCTCGGCGCGGCCTGGACGACGGCGAAGGTCTACTGGTGCTGCGTGCCGCGCTCGGTCCTGCAGCAGGGGATCGACGCGCTCGCGGCAACGGGGGAGTCCTTCTTCGAGGGCGTCACCGACGCCGGCGACATCCCGTTCGCCGTCCCGGACGAGGAGGTCGCCGCCGCGGTCGACGGCCGCGGCTTCGTGTCGCACAAGGACGCCGCCATGCGGGCCTACCCGACCCAGATCATGGTCGACGGCCCGTTCTTCGCGCTGTCGAACAACCTCGGCCAGGAGGTCCTCGGTACCGAGTACTACCGGCTGGTGCGGGGGGAGCGCGGTCCGGCGGGCGGCGGCCCCCACGGCTGGGAGGACGATCTGTTCGCCGGCCTGGCCGGATGAGCCGGCGACGCCCGGCCGAGCGGATGGCCGGGGGGCTCCTCAGCCTCGTCGTCGCCGTCTGGATGGCGCTCGTGGAGGTCTTCTGGCTGCCGCTGCGCGTCGGTGGCGTGGTGCTGCCCGTGTCGGTGGTGGCGGCGGTCGTCGCCAACCTCCTGCTGCCTCAGCTGGCGCTGCGGCTGTCGGGTTCGCGCCTGGTCGCCGCGCTGACCGGCGTCGCGTGGCTGGTCGTCGTCGTGGCGGCGATGATCCGGCGTCCCGAGGGTGACCTGATCATCACCGGGGGCGGGGCGACCGGCGTGGTCAACCTCGCCTTCCTGCTGCTGGGAGTGCTCGCCGCAGCCTTCGCCGTCGGCCGCGCCCTCGGCGGGCCCCGGCGCCCGCCGGTCAGTCCGGACGACGTCCCGGCTCGGCGCCCAGCCGGTAGTGGTAGCGGTGGTGCTCGGTGAAGCCCAGCCGCTCGTAGAGAGCCAGCGCCGGTGCGTTGCCACCGGCCACCTGGAGCAGGCAGGAGTGCGCACCGCGCTCTCGGCCCCAGGCACCGAGCACGGCCATGACCGTCGTCGCCAGGCCGCGCCGCCGGTAGCGCTCGTCGACCGTCACCGCGGTCACGACCAACCACCCGTCGACCACCACGCCGCGGGCAACGGCGGCGAGCGGTGCCGGTGCCGGATCGAACCGGACCGACGCGAAGACGGGGTCGTCGGCGTTGACCAGCACCGCGGAGGCGACCGGCGGCAGCGGGGTCCCGCGGTAGCGGTATCCGGCGAGCCAGGCCTCGTCCGGCGTGGGTGCGAGGTGGACGCCGTCCTGCGGGGCGGCCCAGTCGGTCAGGGCGGCGGTGAGCACCAGGTTGTCGTCGTCGCGGGTCCAGCCGGCGGCGGCGAAGGCCGCATCGGCGCGTTCGGCGCCAGGCATCGGCACCTGGGCCCGGGGGCGCAGCCCGCGCTGTGCGTACCAGCTGCTCACCGAGTCGACGGCGCCCGGCAGGTCGGTGGGCGGATCGCCGACGACGAGGACGGAGTTCGCGCGGCCGGTGAAGCCTCCGCCGGCGCGCAGCAGCCAGTCGCCGAAGCCCTCCTCCTCGAGCCCCCGCCAGCTGCGGGCGGCCAGCCGCTCGAGGTCAGGGGGCGGCACGGACGGCATGGCGGTGATCTTTCCTGCCCCCTCCGGGGCCTCAGGAGGAGGGGAGTGCGACCCCGCCGCGGGGCACCCACGCCGGCTGCTCGGCCAGCCAGCCGAGGAACTTCTCGGCCGGCATCGGCCGGGCGATGTGGTAGCCCTGAGCGAAGTCGCAGCCCCAGGCTCGCAGCGCCGCCAGGGTCGCGGCGTCCTCGACGCCTTCCACGACCATGCTCATGCCCAGGTCGAGGCTCAGCTGCAGCGTGCTGCGGACGATCGCCGCGGCGCGCTCGTCCGAGGTCAGGTGGCTGACGAAGCTGCGGTCGAGCTTCAGCTCGTCGACGGGCAGGGCGCGCAGGTAGGACAGCGAGGAGTAGCCGGTCCCGTAGTCGTCGATGGACAGCCGGACGCCGAGCCGCCGCAGGGCCGCCATGACCTGCTGGCTGCGCGCGGCGTCGGCCATGAGGACGTCCTCGGTGATCTCCAGGATGAGGGCCTCGGCCGGCACCCCGAAGGCGTCGAGCAGCATCTCGACCTGGTCGGGCAGGGCGACGTCCTGGAGGTTGGAGACCGAGAGGTTGACCGCGACCGAGAGCTCGAGCCCGGCGGCCCGCCACTCCTGCAGGTCGCGCAGCGACCGCTCCAGTACCCGCAGGGCGAGCCGGCGCATGAGGCCCGCCTGCTCGGCCAAGGGCAGGAAGACGTCGGGGTAGAGCAGGCCCCGCTCGGGGTGGTTCCAGCGGACGAGGGCCTCCACGCCGATGACGCCACCCGTACGGAGGTCGAGCTTGGGCTGGTAGTGGACGTCGAGCTGGTCGGTGTCCAGGGCGGTACGCAGCTGCTCGAGGGTCTCCAGCCGGTCGCGGGTGGCCGGGGTGCCGTCCGGGGCCCAGATCTCGAAGCCGTGCTTGCCGCGCTTGGCGACGTACATGGCGGTGTCGGCCCGGGCGAGCAGCAGCGAGCGGTCGCGGCCGTGGTCCGGGCACACCGCGATGCCGATGCTGGCGTCGACGTG
Organism: Blastococcus sp.; assembly: GCA_025963345.1. Lineage (GTDB taxonomy): Bacteria > Actinomycetota > Actinomycetes > Mycobacteriales > Geodermatophilaceae > Blastococcus_B. The sequence continues at coordinate 3,572 of JAOPUS010000217.1, forward strand.
CAACGGCATGCCGTCCAGCACGAACGCATCACGCAGCGCAACGCCCAGGTTGCCGGCGACCTCCCGCGCGCGGGCGGCGTCGGCGTCGGGCAGCAGGACGGCGAACTCGTCGCCGCCCATCCGGGCCAGCAGGTCGCCGGGCTCCAGGGCCCGCTGGAGTCGCGGTCCGACGAGGCAGAGCAGGTCGTCGCCGACGCTGTGGCCGAAGCTGTCGTTGATCTCTTTGAACCGGTCCAGGTCGAGCATGAGGACGGCGCAGTCGCGGCCCCCCGCCCCGTACACGGTGCTCTCGAGCTCCTCGATCAGCCGCCGGCGGTTGGCCAGTCCGGTGAGCGGGTCGTGGTGCGCCTCGGTGGCCAGTTGCTCCAGCCGGAGCTTCTCGACCGCCCGCAGCGCCGCGTTCTCCACGACCAGCGCGCCCTCGAGGGTCACCTGCCGCACGGCCTCGCGGACGGCCGGCGACCACGTGCGGGGCTGGCCGACCGAGCCGGTGACGACCAGCCCGAGGAGCCGGTCACCGGACAGCAGCGGCACGCTCACGTAGGAGGAGAGGCCGAGCGCCTGCACCAGGCGCGGGTCGAGGAGGTCGCTGGTCGCGGTGTCCTCGACGAACACCGGCAGCTTCTGCTCCTCGGTGAGCCGCCACAGCGCCACGTCCGCGGCGGGGTGCCCGACGAGCTGGGTCTGGACGACCTGGCGGTGTGCGTCGTCCCAGTCGACGTGGCGGACCTCGCCGATCCGGCCCTCGTCGTCGATCAGGTAGGCGGCGCTGCGCTCGGTTCCGGCCAGCCGCTGGACGGCGCGGGCGAGGATCTCGGCGGCCTCGGAGGCGCCGGTGGCCTTCGACCCGTCGACCAGCATCTGGCGGACGACGCGGGCGGTGGTGAGGGAGGCGGCGCGGGCCTGACTGGTCCGCGCCTGCTCGATGACGCCGCCGAGGTGGGCGCCGGCGGCGGCGGCCAGCCTGCGGACGTCCTCGGAGAAGGGCCGTACCTGCGTGCTGTCGAGGGTGAGGACGCCGGCGAGGTGCGGGGTGCGGCCGAGCGGGACGGCGAGGCCGGAGGCGATGTGGAAGTTGTCGACCCACCAGCCCGAGAGCAGCCCGGAGTCGCGATCGGCGGTCATCGGCTCGCCGGTGCGCAGCACCGTCTCGGCCAGTTGCAGGCCGACCGGCGCGTTGCGGAACTGTTCCCATGTGGCGAGGTCGCGCCGTCCGTCGGCGTAGCCGGCCATGCGGGGCACGAGGCGGCCGTCCTCGAGCAGGAAGATGCAGGCCCGCTCCACCTCGCCGAGCTCGGCGAGCTTGCGGCAGGCGTCACCGAGCAGGTGGTCCATCGACTGGGCCTTGCCGGCGGACTCGATGAGCCCGAGCAGCACCTCGGCCTGCTTGGTCCGGCGATTCTCCGACCGTCGGGTCCAGGCCTCGACCAGGGCAGCGGCGAGCCTGGGGGAGGCCTGGCGCAACAGGTGCGGCGCTGCGGCGGCCGCCGGTTCGACGGCGAGGATGCCGACGACCTCGCCGTCGACGAGGAGGGGCTCGCCGTGGGCCGACCGGATGCCCCGCTCGGCGAGTTCCTTGTCCGCCGTCCGTCGCCCGTCCGCCCGGGCCACGAGCGACGTGCGGCTGCGTACCACCGCGGACATGAACGGGGAACTGGACAACGTGACCGCGGTGTGCTGCCGGGGGGCGGTGCCCGCGCCGGTCTCGGCCACTGCCTGTCGGAAGGGCACGACCATCGCCGTGGAGGCCTCGTGCACCCAGACGGAGACACGGGTGGCGCCGGACTGGGACCGGAGGCGGGCCAGCTGGCTCTCCACCGCTGCCTCGGCGTCGAAGGGCGACGCCGTCGGCATCAGCCGGGGCGTCGTCGAGCCGTGGTGCGTCCGGCCGTGTGACACGGGTTCAAGATCGGCGCGCCCGGTCGTTGCTTGAGCCGCCCCTCTGCCCGTCCCTCCTTGGGGGGAGGCGGATGTTTCGACGGCTGCGTGGACCGGTGGCGCCCGCGGCCAGGCAGCGGGTGATACTAAGAGCGAAGATCGACCGTCGGCGGAACCTGGTCCCGACCGGCGGTCAATGCCCCACATGTCCCCAGGAGGGAACCACCGTGACCTACGTCATCACTCAGGCCTGCGTCGACGTCCTCGACAAGGCGTGCATCGACGAGTGTCCGGTGGACTGCATCTACGAGGGCGACCGGATGCTCTACATCCACCCCGACGAGTGCGTGGACTGCGGCGC
>JAOPUS010000246.1 GCA_025963345.1 Blastococcus sp.
GGGAGATGCCGATGTCGGCGGCGATCTGCGACTGGGTCATGTTCCCGAAGAAGCGCAGGATCAGGATCCGCCGTTCGCGGGCCGGGATGGTGGCCAGCAGCGGCTGCAGCGACTCCCGGTACTCCACACCCTCGAGCGCTGCGTCCTCCTCGCCGAGGGTGGCCGCGAGGGTGGGGGAGTCGTCCTCGCCCGAGAGCCGCTCGTCCAGCGAGCTGCTGCGGTAGGCGTTGGCGACGGCCAGCCCCTCGAGCACCTCCGCGCGCGGGATGCCCAGGTGGGCGGCCAGCTCCGACGGGGTCGGTGCGCGGCCGTTCTTCTGCGCCAGCTCACCGACCGCGGCGTTCAGCGACAGGTGCAGTTCCTGCAGCCGCCGCGGCACCCGCACCGACCAGCCCTGGTCGCGGAAGTGCCGCTTGATCTCGCCGGTGATCGTGGGGACGGCGAAGGACAGGAACTCCACGCCGCGGGTCGGGTCGAACCGGTCGATCGCCGCGATCAGGCCGAGCGTGCCGACCTGCAAGAGGTCGTCGAAGGGCTCGCCGCGGTTGCTGAACCGCCGCGCGAAGTGCCGGACGAGGGGGAGGTGCTCCTCGACGAGGATCTCCCGGAGCCGCTCGCGGCGAGGGTCGTCCTTCTCCAGCGTCGCGAGCTCGGCGAACAGCGGCGCGGTCCGCTGGGCCCGGCGCCGGTTGTCCGAGATCGGCGGCGCGTCGGCCTCGACCGTGGCGTCGGCCTCGACGGCGTCCGCTGCAGCAGCGTCCGTCGCGGGCGCCGCCTCGCCGCCCTCGGCCCGTGGGCCCGGGACGCCCTCGGCCGGCGTGTCCTGCGCTGCGATGTCGTCCTCCGGTGTTCCCGGCGTCGCTTCGGACCTCTGGTCAGGCAGAGGACTCACCACGGCGGGCGTCTCGTCGGTGGCCGGGGACCGGCTCACCGGGCCACCGAGAGGTTGTGACCGGCATCGCTCCCGACCTTGGCCGGCCGCTGACCGGGCAGGTACTTGTCCATGGCAATGAGCCCCACGGGGGTGTCGGAGCCGTCACCCGCGGGCACGTCCGCCTGGGTCGACCGGCGGGCGTCCACCGTGTCGACCAGGGTGGCCAGGATCGCCCAGCCGAAGCCGTCGCGCGGCACCTCGGTGCCCTCGGCCGTCGGCACCCAGGCCTCGATGTGCAGGCCGGCGCGGGTCGTCTCGAAGATCACCGTGAGCGGTGCGTCGCCGGCCGCGATCTGGGCGAGCGTCGCGCAGGCCTCGTCGACGGCCAGGCGCAGGTCCTCGACCGCGTCCAGGTCGTAGTCCATCCGGATCGCCAGGTCACCGGCCATGGCCCGTACCGCAGGCAGCTGGGTGGCGGTGGTCGGCACCCGCAGCTCCAACCGCTCCGCACGTCGCCCGTCCTGAGCGAGGGCACCCCTCGAGTCGACCATCCGTCGTCCGCTCCTTCGTTCCCGGCGCGCTCGGCCTTCGAGTCGCGGCGGTTCATCCTGACGTGCCCCCGACGGGCGGCGGTGGGCGCCCGGGTCCTGCACCCGATCCCCGCCCAGCCACGGTCGACTACCCCGGGCGGTCCCGGACCGAAACGTGGCTCACCACACGGTCCCACGTCTCGGCGAGGTGCGGTTGCCGGGCCCCGACTGCTGGTATTTGCTGGCCCGACATGAGCGCCAGTCCCGGCCCCGAGCCGTCCCTCCCCGGTCCAGCCGGGGACGCGGCTGCTGCTGCCCTGGTCACGGCCATGGAATCGGCTCCGGCGGCCATCTACTGCCTCACGGCCGCGGCCGAACCGGTCTGGGCGAACGCCCGGGCGCGCGCACTCGGTACGAAGCGGAGCGGATTCCCTCTCATCGACGGGCGGTCGGTGGCCGACGTCGTCGATGACGTCCTCCGCACCGGCCGGCCGGAGACCCTGTACGGCCCGCGCGGAGACCACGGCACGTCGGCGACGGTGGTCGTGCGGCCCATGCGCGTGGGCGGTGGCCCCGGCGTCCTGCTCGTGCTGGAGCCCGACGAGACCGCGACCGACACGTCGCCGTGGCCCAAGCCCCCGGCCGACCTGGTGGAACAGGCGCAGCTCTCGCTGCTCCCGCCCTCGCTGCCGATGCTGCCCGACCTCCGTCTCTCCGGCAGCTACCACCGGGCCTCCTCGGCCCGGGCGGCCGGCGGGGACTGGTACGACGCGGTGCCGCTCGGCGCCGGCCGGGTCGCCCTCGTCGTCGGCGACGCCGTGGGGCACGGCGTGCCCGCCGCGGGCGCGATGAGCCGGCTCCGGGGAGCCATGCGCTCGACCGCGCTGCGCGACCCCTCGCCGCGGGTGGTGCTCGCCGCGCTGGACGCCTTCGCCGCACAGATGGACGACGTCGAAGGGGCTTCGGTGTTCTACGGGGTCCTGGATGCCGGCACCGGCACCCTGACCTACGGCGCGGCCGGGCACCCGCCGCCGCTCGTCGTCCATGCCGACGGCCGGACGTCGTTCCTCCCGGGCACCCCGCGGCCGCCGCTCGGCAGCCTGCCGGACGTGACGACCGAGATCTCCGAACACGTGCTCGAGCAGGGCGCCACGCTCGTGCTGTTCTCCAACGGGGCCATCGCCGGCAGCGCCCCCGAACCGGGCGAGGCCCTGCGCCGCCTGGCCCACGTCTCGCGGTCGGTGATCCAGGCGCCCGGTGCGCTCGAGGCCGACGCCGCGGCCGGGCTGGCGTCCGCCGTGGCCGAGGGCGTGCGGCGGCCCCAGGGATGGCCCGACGACGTGGCCGTCCTCGTCGCGCACCGCCGCGGGACCGCGCTGGAACCGCTGCAGCTCGACCTGATCGCCGTCCCCTCGGCCCTGCCGGGCGTACGTCGTCGCCTCGGCACCTGGCTCACCGGCCTCGGCATGGGCGAGCAGGACCGCGTCGGCGTCATGGTGGCGGTCGGCGAGGCCTGCGCCAACGCCGCCGAGCACGCCTACCGGGGCGCGGATGCCGGCCCGATGTCCGTCACCGCCCACGTGGACGTCGACGGCGCGCTCACCGTGACCGTCCGCGACGAGGGCACCTGGCG
>JAOPUS010000252.1 GCA_025963345.1 Blastococcus sp.
CCCGGATCGCCGGGACGCCGGTGAGCAGGTCGCCGAGGCCCAGCGGCCGGAGGACGAGCGCAACCGGCCGGTCCTCCTCGTCGCTGGAACGGCCCTGTTGCAGGGGCCCGCGCCGAGCGTGCGAGGCGTGGGGGGCAGCGGGGTCCTTGTTCATACCCGTGAGCGTTCGACCAGTGATGCGGTCGAGTGGCCGTCGAGGTAGGGCAGGACGACGGCCTGGCCGCCCCACCGGCGCAGTACCGCCGCCTCGGGCAGGTCGACGCCGGCGTAGTCGCCCCCCTTCGCCCACACGTCGGGCCGCAGCCGGTCGAGCACCTCGACGGGGGTGTCCTCGTCGAAGACGACGACCGCGTCCACGAACTCCAGGGCCTCCAGCACCCGGCCCCGGTCGACCGCGGTCACCAGCGGCCGCGACGGGCCCTTGAGCCGGCGCACTGACGCGTCGGAGTTGATGCAGACGACGAGACAGTCCCCCAGCCCGCGGGCCGCCCGCAGCGTCGCGACGTGCCCGGGATGCAGCAGGTCGAAGCAGCCGCCCGTGGCCACCACCGTCCCGCCGGCCGCCCGCACCCGCGCGAGCAGTCCGTCCACGCCCGGTTCCGCCGCGACGTTCGGTTCGGAGGTGTCCCAGGTCGAGGCGCCGCCGCGCGCCACGAACGCCGAGGCGGCGGCCACGGCAGCCGCCACCGCCTCTCCGGTCACCGCGCCGCCGGCCAGCGCGATCGTCGCCGCGGCCGCGAACGAGTCCCCGGCACCGCACGGGTCGCCGCCGGTCACGGGCACGGCCGGCACGACCATCGGCGCCCCCTCCCCGTAGGAGAGCAGCGCCCCGCGGGCGCCCAGCGTCACCGCCACCGCACCGACACCCCAGCGGCGGATCAGCGCCTCGGCGCAGGCTCCCGCCGTCGCCAGTCCCTGACCGGCGGGCACCTCGGAGGTCAGACGCGCGGCCTCGGCGGCGTTCGGGGTCACGAGCCGGGCGTTCGACACCGGGTCGGCGCCGCGCGGATGGGGGTCCCAGACCACCGGGCCGGCCGCCGCGGCCAGCGCCGCGCGCACGTCCGGCGCCGCCGTCGTCCCCCGGCCGTAGTCGGCCACGAGCACCGCCGCCGCGTCCCGGATGGCCGCCGAGGCCTCCTCCGGCAGCGGGCCGAGCGTCGCGACCGGCGCGCCGATGTCGATCCGTACGACCGAGTGGTCGCCGACCCGCACCCGCTGCTTCACCGCGGTACCGCCGCTCGCCGGGATCGGTATCAGCCGCACCCGCCCGTCCAGCAGCGCCCGCAGCCGGGCCGCGCCGTCGTCGGTGTCCAGCGGCGCGACCAGCACCACCTCGCGCGACGTCGTCGCCGCCGCGATCACCGCCGCCAGCGCCGCTCCCCCGGGCCGCTCACGGCTCTCCACGTCCTCCACGACCGGCACCGGGGCGTCCGGGGCCAGCCGGGACGCCGTCCCCACGAGGTCGACGTCGAGCAGGGCGTCGCCGACCACGACGAGCGGCCGGCTCATCGGGAGACCCCCATCGACGGCCCCGGCGGCACCCGGGACGGCGGGACCAGCACGGCCGCGTCGAAGGCGGCGCAGATCAGGTGCAGCGCGACCAGGTGGCACTCCTGCACGGTCGCCGTCCAGGGCGAATCGATGCAGACGGCGTCGTCGGCAGCCGCCGCCAGGGGGTTGGGGTCCGGCCCGGTCAGCGCCAGCACCGTGACGCCGCAGTCGCGGGCACGCCGGGCCGCGGCAACGGCGTTCGCGCTGCGGCCCGACGTCGACAGCAGCACCAGCACGTCCCCGGTTCGGCCGTGCGCCTCCACCTGCCGGGCGAACAGCTCGTCGGCCGGGTAGTCGTTGGCGATCGCGGTGAGGCTGGAGGTCTCCGCGCTCAGGCAGATCGCCGAGAACGGCGGCCGGTCGGCGCGGTAGCGGCCCACGAGCTCGGCGGTCAGGTGCTGCGCCTGCGCGGCACTGCCCCCGTTGCCGGCGGTCAGCAGCCGCCCGCGGGAGTCGCCGCACAGCACGGCGGCGAGCAGCCGACCCCAGCGGTCCAGGGTCCCGATGTGCGCGGTCACCGAGCGCAGCGCCGCGGTCAGGGACGCGACGTGGTCGGCACCGGTGAGGTGGGTGCAGGTGTCCGGGGAGACGACCTCGGCGGCCGAGTGCGGTGCCCCACCCATCGGCATGGCGCTCATCGGGCGACCTGCACCGCAGGGCGGCTGGCCAGCACGTGCCGGTAGACGTACTCCGTGTCCGCGACCACCCGGCTCCAGAGGTAGCGGCGCCGGGCCCGACGCACGCCGGCCGCCCCGTAGGCGGCCCGGCGCGCGTCGTCGGCGAGCAGCGCGGCGACCACCTTCCCCAGCCGCTCCGGGTCACGGGGCGGCACCAGGTCGCCGGTGACGCCGTCGGCCACGGTGTCGAGCAGCCCGCCGACCGCGGTGGCCACCACCGGGCGGCCGCAGGCCATCGCTTCGAGCGGGGTGATGCCGAAGGGCTCGTACCAGGGCACGGCGAGGACGACGTCGGCCGAACGGACCCAGGCCGGGACGTCGGCACGGGACACGGCGCCGGTGAAGACCAGCCGGTCGGCCACCCCGGCCACCTCGGCGATGCCCCGCAACCGCCGCACCTCCGGGTCGTCGTCCGTCGCGCCGGGAGGCGGCCCCCCGACGACGACGAGTTCGGCGTCCGGCACCGCGCCCAGCGCCCTTACCGCGTCGTCGTGCCCCTTGCGCTCGACGATCCGGCCGAGCACGAGCAACCGCTTCCGGTCGGTGCGGGGCGCCACCGGCCCGCCGGGGGTGAAGGTCGCGGTGTCCACCCCGCACGGCACGATCGACGCCCGGTGCCGCGGCAGGCCGAGGCGGCGCAGCTCGACGACCTCGTCGGAACAGGTCGCGACGACGTGGCTGACGTCACGGCACAGCCCCCGCTCCAGCTCGATCCGGTCGGCCGGCGAGGTGTCGGCGGCGCCCTGGTGCCGGCGCTTGACCGAGCCGAGCGCGTGGAAGGTCTGCAGCACCGGTACGGGTGACGCCAGCTCGCGGGACGCCTCGACCGCCGCCAGGCCGCTCATCCAGAAGTGCGCGTGCACCACGTCCGGCCGCTGGGCCGACCACAGCTCCTCGAGCACCTGCGCGAAGGCGGGCATGTGCGGCAGGAGCTCGTCCTTGGGCAGGATGCGCGGCGGGCCGGCGCTCACGTGCGAGACCTCGTAGCCGTCCTGCACCACCACGCGGTCCGGCAGCGATTCGTCGTCGCGGCGGGTGTGCACGGTGACCTCGTGCCCGCGCCGGGCCAGCCCGGCGGCGAGTGCGGCCACGTGCACGTTCTGTCCGCCGGCGTCGACGCCGCCGATCGCGGCGAGCGGGCTGGCGTGCTCGCTGACCAGGTCGATCCTCATCGGGTCACCTCACAGCGGTCCGTGCACCGTGCTGGATGAGGCGGGTACGTCGTTGTCATCGCGTGACCTCCCCGAGAAGGCGATCCCAGTCCCGCAGGAAGCGGTCCAGTCCGTAGCGCTCCAGTGCCGCGGCGCGGGCGGCCTTGCCGGCCAGCCGGGCGGCGTCCTCGTCGTGCAGGTAGGTCCGGACGGCGTCCCAGAGCAGTCCGGGCCGGGTGGACAGGACGCCCGCCTCGGCCGGGACCGCCTCGACCACCTCGGTGGTGGCCAGCCCGACCACCGGCATGCCCAGGTGCATCGCCTCCAGCAGCGACAGGCCCAGCGACGTCCAGCGCACCGGGTGCACGTAGACGCGGCGGCGGGCCAGCGCGGCGTGCATGGCCGCCTGGGGCGGGTCCTCGTGCAGCGCCACCCGCGCCGGGTCGAGGCCGTACCGCTCGTGCAGGCCGGCCAGGCCGATGCCGAAGACGTCGACCGGCGCGGCCTCCGCCAGGCCGGGCAGCAGGTCCCCGCCGGTCGTGCGGCCGCGCCGGACCGGCTCGTTGACGACGACGGCGGCGCGGGCCAGCTCCCCGGTCCAGCGCTCCCCCGGATCGACGATGCCGTGCTCGATGACGGTCGTGGGCGCACGCCCGTTGTCGTAGAAGAGCCGGTTGAAGTGGGTGACATGGGTGATCGGGATGTCGGCGCGGTCCGCGAGCGGGTGCCGGGTGTCCGGGACTGCGCCGTCCGGGGCGTTGTGCTCGAGGAAGACCGCGGGGAGGTCGCGACCGGGCTCGCGGCCCAGCCACTCGCGGACCAGGTCGAGGTCGCGGGTCCGCTGCAGGACGACGACGTCGGGCGGCTCCTCCCGCAACTGCGCCGGCGTCACCTCCCGGGCGGACGCCGGCCAGTCCCACGTGCGGGCCCGGCCGAGGCCGTCGGGACCCCGGTCGGGCGTGACGGGTAACAGGTATTCGTGCGGGCCCTGGACGAACGCCGTCGTCCACGAGCCGTGCACGTGCCAGATCAGGATCCTCACGCTCTCACCTGACTTCCGTCGCCACCGCCCCCGGCGCGACGTCGATTCGGACAGCGGCCACTGGCTGGACCGTGCAGATTTTTCCGACCGCGGCGACCACGTCCTGGGCGGTCACCGAGGTCAGGCAGGGGTGGCCGGGTACGGGGCACTCGCGCGCCCGGGTGTTCCGGCAGGGAGCGGACTGGTCGCCGAGCAGCACGGTGGATACGCCGTAGGGCGCCCACCGTTCGGCGGGGACGACCGGGGAGAAGAGCGAGACGACGGGGGTGCCGACCGCCGCGGCCAGGTGCGCCGGTCCGGTGTTGCCGACGACGACCGCGGCGGCGCCGTCCAGCACGGCGGCCATCTCCGGGAGGCTCGTGGCACCACCGAGGTCGACGCCCCGGGTGCCGGCGACGGCTGCGGTCAGCGCGCGCTCACCGGGACCGCCGGTGACCAGCACCCGGTGGCCCTCGTCGCTGAGCGCCTCGACCGCCTCGGCGAAGCGGTCGGCCGGCCACGCCCGCGCAGGTACCGAGGCGCCGGGGTGGACGACGACATAGCCCGGCTCGTGGTCGATCGGGGGCAGTGGCCGCCGCACCGCGAGCAGCCCGTCGTCCCTCGGTGGCAGTTCGAAGCCCGCGGCGCGGGCCAGGGACAGCGCGCGCTCGGGTTCGGGCAGGTCGTCGTCGACGTGGTGGCGGACGTCGAGCAGGGAGCCGGGGTAGTCGACGCTGATCGCGGAGATGCGCGGCACGCCGGCCGTGCGCAGGACCAGCGCCAGGGGCAGCGGCGACTGGTGGAACGACGTGGAGATCAGCGCCTCGTCGGGCGCCAGGGCGCGCATCCGGTCGGTCAGCGCGGCGATGTCGGCGGCGTCCACCGGCGACGGGGTCGCGTCGATCCAGGGGCACCGCCAGGTCCAGACCTCGTCGACGCCGGGCAACAGGGCCGCGGCCTCGGCGCCGGCCGGCCCGGCCAGGAACACCACCCGTTCCGCGGAAGCGGCCACAGCCCGCACCAGCGGTCCCTGCAGGAGGACGTCACCCGCGTTGTCGAGGCGGACGACGAGGACGGTGCGGCTCACCAGGCGCCTGCCAGGACGTCGTCCACCGCCTGCTGCAGTGTGCCGGCGCGGCGCTCGGCCGCCTCGATCTCGGCCCGGCGGGTGACCGGCGTCGGCACGATGATCCCGACCGCGCCGGCAGCCGTGGCGGCCTCGACGTCGGCGCCGATGTCCCCGATGACCACGCAGCGGGCCGGGGCGACGTCGAGCTCGGCGCAGGCGGCATTGACCATGCCGGGCGCGGGCTTCCGGCAGGTGCAGCCGTCGTCCGGGCCGTGCGGGCAGACCTGGACGGTGTCGAAGGGGCCGAGCAACTCGGCCAGCCGGGCGTTGCAGGCCTCGACCTGCGCGGCGGTGATCAGCCCGCGGGCGACGCCGGACTGGTTGCTCACCACCCCGACGCGCACCCCGCGGGCCCGCAGCCGGTCCAGCGCCTCCGCGCTGCCGTCGATCGGGCGCACCCAGTCGGGGTCGCCGTTGTAGGGGAAGTCGTGGACCAGGGTGCCGTCGCGGTCGAAGAGCACCAGGTCGGGCAGCCCGCGCCAGGGCCGCACCCGCCGGTGCCGCACGAGTCCGCGGAGGAAGTGCCAGCTCGCCAGCGGCGGGATCGCCGCGCTGGTCAGGGCCATGGTGACCGTCTCGTCCCGGGTACGAGGGCCGGACCGGATCCGCGCCCACGCGAACTCCGCGGTGCCGGTCACCCACAACGCGGCGGCCACGGTGGCGGCTCGGGGACGGCGGCCGGCGGCGAGCCCGACCGCGGCGAGCGCCGCCGCCGTGACGGCCAGGTGCTGGGGACGCCGTCCCAGCCCGGCGTCGGCGCGTTCGCGCCAGTCGCGTCCGTGCAGCCGCCGCATGAGGACGTCGTCGGCGTTGCCGGCCTGCACGCGCAGGCTGATCCAGCGGTCGGCCGGCCGCACCGGGTGGGTGATGCGGCGCTCCCCGCGGACCAGCCGCCCGCCGGTGTCCATCACCCGCAGCGCCAGGTCGGAGTCCTCCCGGAAGGCACGAGGGAAGCGCTCGTCGAAGCCGCCGACCGCGGCGAGTGCGGCGCGGCGGTAGGCGAGGTCCGCGGTGATCCAGCTGCTCGTGGCCAGGCCCGCGGTACCGCGTTCCCAGTCGGTCGGGCGCCGGGCCTGCGGGAGTGGCACCCGGACGCGGCCCTGGCTGCCGGCGACGTCCGGGGCGAGGTCCGCTAGGTCTTCTTCCAGCCGCGCGTACCAGTCGGGGTCGGGGACGACGTCGTCGTCGAGGAAGGCGATCCACTCGGTGCCGGCGGTGCGCCAACCGAGGTTGCGGGCACGCGCCGGGCCGCCGCCTCCGGTGCGGACGACGCGGACCGGGGGCAGGCCCGCGCGGTCGGGGCGCAGCGGCTCTCCGGCCGGGCGGTCGTCGACCAGGATCAGTGCGGCGGGACGGGGGCCGGGCGCTGCGGCCAGTGCGTCGAGGAGGGCATCGAGGGACGGTCGGCCGACGGTCGGCACGACGACGCTGGTCCGCTCGAGCACGCTCGGCATCCCGGGCACGTGCCCGATCCTGTTCCAGCGAAACACTACGGGCTTGAAGCATTGGGCCGGGCCGGACGTCGGTGACTCAGCGCCGCGAACGGGTCGCGGCCGACACCCTCCCGAGGGCCTCGCTGACCAGCGCGGCGTCGTCCCCGAGCGGGACGAGCAGCTGCGCGACGAGCTCGTCGTGCGTGCGGGCAGCAGCCTGCACGCGCTCACGACCGGCCGGCGTGAGACGGGCGTGCAACAGCCGCTGGTCGCCGGTGCCGCGCTCGCGCAGGACCAGGCCGTCGGCCACCAGTCGGTCCACGGTGCTGGTGACCCCGGCCGGGGAGAGCCCCACGGCCTCGGCGACCTGGCTCATGCTTGCCTGCTCGCCGGGCGCCTCCGCGATCCGCCGCAACGCCTCCAGGCCGGTCAGCGAGACGCCGTGCTGGCGGTGCAGCGCCGAGTCCACGTTCCGGGTGATGCGGTCGTGCACCTGCACGATCCGTAGCCAGGTCTCGGCGGGCCGGGGGCCACCATGCACGTGCCCATCGTCGCCCTCGACGGGCTCAGGCGCTCCTGATGGTGTGGCGGCGCATGCGCTGCCGTCCGGCGACCGAGACCAGCCCGCCGACGGCGGCCACCAGCGCCACCGCGGCCGCGGTGAGGGGCACGATGTCGGCCGCGCCGTCCTCGACGATCGACGTCTCGGCCCCGGCCACCTGAAGGGCGAGGTCGGCGACGACCTCGGAGTCGGCGCCGACCATGTCCATGGTCGCCGGGCCGGAGGCGGTGCCGTCGGGGATGCGGACCTCGGTCTGCACCGTCCCGTCGGGGCCCGCGGTCGCCGTGGCGAGGACGTTCTCGCTGCCGTGGAGCTGGATCGTCACGCGCTCGCCGGGGATGAACCCCGACGCCTGCAGGGTGACGGTGTCGCCGGCGGTGACCTCACGGGGGGCGGTGCCGCCACCCGCACCCCCGGTGGGGGCGACGCCGCCCGGGGCCGGGGTCCGGCTCCCGGTGGACGGCGCGGTCGTCGGGCCGGCCGAGCTCGAGGGAGCCGCCCCGCCGCTCGTGGTGGGAGTGGCCGACGGAGAGGGCGACGCGGTGGTCGTGGGCGCTGAGGTGGAGGGTGCGGCGATCGCGTCGCAGTCCTCCCGGGTGGGCCGGGTGAAGCTGTACTCCTCCAGCTCGTCGACGAAGGTCACGCCGGTGCCGTCCTGCGCGGCGAACTCCAGCCGTCCGTCGATCGTCTCGCCCCAGGCCACGTCGTCGGTCCGGAGGATGACGGTCTCGCCGGGCAGAAGGGTCGCTTCGTCCTCACCGGACGGCGTGCGGGTGGTGGCCAGCCGCACGGAGTAGGGCGACGTGCCGGCGACGACCTCGACCACGAGACCGCCGGGGCGGCAGCTGGGGCCGTGCGTGACCCGGGCGTCGGGGCGGGAGGGGTCGTCGATGGCGGCAGCGGGAGCGGCGGTGGCCAGGGCGGCGCCGAACAGCGCGACGAGAAGCCCGGTGAGGAGGCCGGCGGACACAGCCGGGCGGGAGGTACTGGCGGGCACTGCGCGGTGTGCGACGGCGCCCCACTGGGTGGTGCTGATACGTGCTCCCCCATTGCGGTTCTGATGCGTTTCACAGGATGACGGATGTGACGCTTCGTTGCCAGCCCGTTACGCGTGAAGCGCGCGTGTCGTCCGGCGTGTCGCGAAAAACCCCGCCTCCGGCCCGGATCAGGCGCTGAGACGTCGATCACTACGGTGTCCGGGTGGACGAAGCAGGTGCGGGGCGCCGTCGGCAGAACGAGGTCTACCGGGCGGGCGTGTACGGCCACCATCCGAAGGTGCCGACGGCCGTCCGGGCACTGCAGGCGCGGGCGAAGCAGGCGCTGAACGCACGCGCCTACTCCTACGTGGCCGGGGGCGCGGGCGACGAGGTCACCCAGCGCGCCAACCGGGCGGCGTTCGACAAGTGGGCCGTCGTCCCCCGGGTGCTGCGGGACGTGAGCACTCGCGACACCTCGGTCGAGCTGTTCGGACGACGCCTGCCCGCCCCGCTGCTGCTCGCCCCGGTCGGCGCGCTGGAACTGGTGCACGACGAGGCCGACCTCGCCGTGGCCCGGGCGGCGGCGAGCCTGGGCGTGCCGATGGTCTTCTCCAACCAGGCCTCGGTGTCGATGGAGGACTGCGCGGCGGCGATGGGTGATTCCCCGCGCTGGTTCCAGCTGTACTGGTCGACGTCCGACGAACTGGTCGAGAGTCTCCTTCGGCGGGCCGAGGCAGCCGGCTGCGACGCGCTGGTCGTCACCCTCGACACCACGATGCTCGGCTGGCGGCCGCGCGACCTGGACCTCGGCCACCTGCCCTTCGCCCTCGGTAAGGGCATCGCGCAGTACACGTCGGATCCGGTGTTCCGCCGACTGGTCGAGCAGCGGGCGGCGTCGGCCGGCGAGCGGGAGTCCCGGCCACGGCCCACGCCCGCCGCGGTCAAGGCGCTCGTCGGCATGGCGAAGGCCTGGCCCGGGTCGTTCAGGGACAACCTCCGCTCGCCGCTCCCCCGCGCCGCCGTCGAGACGTTCCTCGGCATCTACTCCCGGCCCTCGATCACCTGGGCCGACCTCGCGTGGCTGCGGTCGAGGACGCGGCTGCCGATCCTGCTCAAGGGCGTGCTGCACCCCGACGACGCCCGCCGCGCGCTGGACGAAGGGGTGGACGGCGTCGTCGTCAGCACCCACGGCGGCCGCCAGGTAGACCGGTCGATCTCTGCCCTGGACGCGCTGCCCGACGTGGTCGCCGCGATCGACGAGCGCGCGCCGGTTCTGTTCGACAGCGGGATCCGGAGCGGCGCCGACGTGTTCACCGCCGTCGCGCTCGGCGCCAGCGCGGTACTGCTCGGCCGGCCGTTCGCCTGGGGCCTGGCGCTGGCCGGCGAAGAGGGCGTGCGGCAGGTGATCGCCGACGTGATGGGCGAGTTCGACCTGACGCTGGGCCTGACCGGCCACACCGCCGTCGACCAGCTCTCCCCGGACATCCTCCGCCGCGTCGCCTGATCCCGCCCTTCCTGCCGCGGGCATTCGCCGGTCGCGACACTCCGGGAACGGGTTGACGACAGCGTGTGGCGTGAGTCACAGTTCAGACGGGACGGGGGCAACCGGCTAAAAGAGTGGCCATCCACCGCTGGATGGACCGACCAACGCGGCCAGACCGCCAGAACCGGCCCCCCGCCCCCACATCCTCTTCCACCTGCCTGACGCCCCGCCCGGACCCCGCCTGTGCGACGTGGAGCGGTCGAAGAAGTTCTACAGCGAGCAGGTGGGCTTCGTCGTCGACGTCGACCAGCAGGGTCGACGCAGACCTCCGGGTCGTGCAGATGACGTCTCCGGGCTCGGCCTGCTCGGTCACCATCGGCGTCGGGACGAACCCGTCACCGCCGGGCACGCTGAAGGGCATGCAGCTCGTGATGTCGGACGTCGCCCGGCCCGCCAGGAACTGGCCGATCGCGGCGTCGACGCGAGCCCGGTCCGGCAGATGACCGAGGCCGGCT